>NZ_RHGZ01000047.1:0-15511 GCF_003789045.1 Marinobacter sp. R17
CACCCATCTGCTGGGCCACATCAACCTTAAAACCGCGCGACTGGAGCCCGCATGCCGGTGGCACGCGGGGGAAGAGGTGTAACCCATGTTGCCGGTTCAAAGTGTTACCCATGCTCCGGTTGAACAGAGAGAGGGGGACGAGGCGACAGCCTCGCTGGGCTTCCGATGGAACAAACGGGCGCCCATGGCGCCTCCCCCTCTCCCCGGCCCTCTCCCTCGAGGGGAGAGGGAGTCGGCTTGTGCAAACCGGCAACATGGGTGACACAAAGGCATCCAAGCCCTGAGAAGAGACGTGTGTATGAGCGTAGGTTGGGCTGACGCAGGAAGCCCAACAATAAGCGGGCACCGGACGCTCCCGTTATCGTGGGCATGACTGGAGCATGGATTCTCAAAAACCGGCTTGCTGGCCACTGGATGAGATTGGCTGCAACCCTGTCTTGTTGGGCTTCCTGCGTCAGCCCAACCTACGATACTGAGCGTCGGGAACCCATAGAGGCCATCGCTTCCGCCGCCCTAGAGATAGATCCCTGAGTTAGAGGCCCAAGAAGCCTCTCTCCCCTCGAGGGAGAGAGGTTTGGAGAGAGGGGGACGAGGCGACAGCCTCGCAGGGCTTCCGATGGAACAAACGGGCGCCCATGGCGCCTCCCCCTCTCCCCGGCCCTCTCCCGCGAGGGGAGAGGGAGTCGGCTTGTGCAAACCGGCAACATCGGTGACACAAAGGCATCTAAGCCCTGCGAAGAGACCTGTGTATGAGCGTAGATACTGAGACGGTGCATCGATCTCGGGCCGTCAGCCCGGCCAATGATGCACCTGCTCGCCGATCAGGCCGTCGCCAGCGATGTTCACCGGTCCCTCGCGACCTTCAACCATATGACTCAGGCGGTGGTGGCCCTCTGTCTTGGCGTCCATGGTGGGGGCATCGATGCCGGCGGAACTGGCGGCTTCCCGGAAGATGGCCGGTTTGACGATGCCGCGAATGTCGGCCGCCGAGGCTTCGCCCAGCTGTCCCCAGCGGGCCAGGCGCGTGGCCAGCCAGTGGGCCTGGGACAGCCACGGGAAATTGGCGCTGTCCCGGAAGAAGTGCTGGTGCAGGCGCGGATGGAACAGTGAAAACGGATGACCGTCCAATGCCTGGACCTGGTTCCCCAGGTAACGCTCATCGGACAGGATGTCCCGCAGGGCCGCGTGATGGTCGGGATCGTCCAGCCACTGGCAGGCGCTCAACAGCACGCGAATCAGCCTGCGGTGAATCTCCGGATGCTGTTCGGCCCAGTCCTGGCGCATGCCCAGGACTTTTTCGGGGGAGTTCTGCCAGATCTGGTGACCAGCGTGGAGGATGACACCCAGGTCCTGCCATTCCAGCAGGCTGTTCCAGGGTTCGCCCACACAACAGCCTTCGATATGGCCGGCGCGGAAGGCGTCCAGCATCTGGATCGGGGACACCGGCACAATCTGGATATGGTGACGGGCATCGGGACCGGCAGTGGCGACCCAGTCGCGCAACTGCAGGTCATGGCTGGACCAGGGCGCCACCGAAGCCAACTGGATCGGCGAACCCCGACGGCGGGCGACGTCCACCAGGGCCCGGGCCGACGCCAGCGGATCATTAGGATCGGCGCCGGCGGCCATCAGTTTCGGATAGAGGGACGTGGATACGGTAATGCCATTGCCGTTCCGACTCAGCACCATGCCGGTGGTGATCGGTGTGCGCGGTCGGTCGGTAGCCAGGGACATGGCCAGCGGCATGGGGGCGAGCATGTGGGCGCCGTCCAGCAGTCCGAACGACACCTTATCCCGCAGGGACGCCCAGGAGCCTTCCCGCACCAATTCGACGTCAAGCCCCTCGCGGAAGAACAGGCCCAGCTCATGGGCGATGATCAGCGGGGCGCTGTCGAGCAGCGGTACGAAGCCCAGTCTCAACGTGAAGCCTTTTCGCCGGCGCAACGGGATGGGATCGGATGCCATGGGATCCTTCCTTGATCAGGACGCGCGCTGTAACTTATCGGAATCCTTGCCGAACATCTCGATCACACGCTGGGCGATCTGCCCGATGCGCTGACTGTGGTCCATCGCCGCCTTCTGCAGGACCCGGTAGGCTTCCGCTTCGTCGCAGTTCTCGCGCTTCATGATCAGACCTTTGGCCCGGTCGATCAGCTTGCGCTCCTCCAGCTGGGTGCGCGTTTGCTCCAGCTCGTCACGCAGGGATTGGAACGCTTCGAAACGGGCGACGGCGGTGTCGATGATGCCGCGCACGTGCTGTGGCTGGACGCCGTCGACGACATAGGCGCTGACGCCGGCGCGAACCGCCGCCTGGATGGTGTTGCGGTCGCTCTGTTCCTGCGCGAAGAACACGATCGGGCGGGGCGCGTGGGCATTGAGCGTGCTCATGTTTTCCAGCGTATCCCGGTCCGGCAGGTCCATGTCGATGATGACCATGTCGGGTTCATCCCGGGCCACGGCCGCCGTCAATCCAATCGCGTTCGGGCGATGGCTGATCACCTCGTGACCTTCCGCCTCAAGGGCTTTTCGGACGACCATCGAGCGGTCGGCGTCGTTGTCGATCAGCAGGATGCGGAGTGGTTCGAATGCAGTCATGGCATGGTCCTCGTTAATCTGACTATCGCCGAAGCAAAAACCTGACCACTGCTTGCCTGTATTTTTTAAAAGCCTGAATTGTCGAGATAAATTGATAGTTGAGAAAGTCATTCGGTGGTTCGAAGGGGCGTCTCAGTCGCCCAGCGGTGGTTCAAAATCAGGTGCTTTGCACTGTTTTGGGTGTGATCGGGGACCTGAAAGCCGCATTCTCCGGCTTTTTGGGCTGGCCCTTATATTGCTTCTTACCCTCGGGTGAAGTGCAAACGATCCTCTGGGGTCCGCCACTTCCTCTCTATATTGACGTCTGGCGACGATTGAGCCTGGCAATGACGCCCGGGAGACGATGCGACAGTGGAAACGCTGTGGTGTGGTCTCCCGGGCTTTTTTTTGGATTTTTGACCGGGAGTGAGAAACGCCCGTGAACGACAAGGCGCAAGCAACCTGCACAACCTGTCCCTATTGTGGCGTGGGCTGCGGTGTCGCGGTGACGGCCGGCGAGCCGGTACAGGGCGACACGACCCACCCGGCCAACTATGGGCGGCTGTGCGTGAAGGGATCGAGTCTCCACGAAACCCTGGGTGACAACGGGCGTCTGTTACACCCCCGGGTTCGCGGTCGGCGCACGGACTGGTCGCACGCCGTGCAGTCGGTGGCGGGGGCCATTCGCGAGGCGCTGGCGCAGCACGGTCCCGGTTCGGTGGGGTTCTACCTGTCCGGGCAGCTGCTGACCGAGGATTACTACGCCGCCAACAAGCTGGCGAAAGGGTTTATCGGCACGCCCCACGTCGACACCAACTCCCGTCTTTGTATGTCCTCCGCCGTGGCCGCCCACAAGCGGGCGTTCGGGGCCGATGTGGTGCCCGGCTGCTATGACGACCTTGAAATGGCCGATCTGCTGGTGCTGGTGGGCAGCAACGCCGCCTGGAACCATCCCATCCTGTTCCAGCGGATGCAGGCGGCTGCCCGCGACGGTCGCCGGGTGGTGGTCATCGATCCGCGACAGACGGCCACCAGCGATTTGGCCGACCTGCATCTGAGCCTGCGTCCGGGCAGCGATGCCGCCTTGTTTAATGGCCTGCTCACCTGGCTGGCGGACAGGCAGATGGTCGATCGGGATTACATCTCGGCCTCTTGCGATGGATTCGATGATGCCCTCGTCGCCGCCCGTCAATCGGCGCCGGATGTCGACGCGGTTGCCGATGCCTGCGACTTGCCGGTGGACGATGTGGCACGTTTCTTCAACTGGTTCGCGGGCACACCGCGCACCGTCACCGTGTTCTCACAGGGTGTGAATCAGTCCAGTTCCGGCACCGACAAGGGCAACGCCATCATCAACTGCCATCTGGCCACCGGCCGGGTCGGCAAGCCCGGCGCTTCGCCTTTCTCCATTACCGGCCAGCCCAACGCCATGGGCGGTCGCGAAGTCGGTGGCCTGGCCAACACGCTGGCGGCCCATATGGACTACCAGAACGACGCGGATCGCGATCGGGTGCAGCGTTTCTGGCGCTCGCCCGGCCTGGCCGATGGTCCCGGATACAAGGCCGTGGACCTGTTCGACGCGGTGCATCGCGGTGAGATCAAGGTCCTGTGGATCATGGCCACCAACCCGGCGGTCAGCCTGCCGGACAACGCCCGGGTGCGGGAAGCGCTGGCAAGTTGCCCCACCGTCATCGTCTCCGACTGCGTCGCCGAGACGGACACCACGGCCTACGCCGACATCCTGCTGCCGGCGATGGGCTGGGGCGAAAAGGACGGCACCGTGACCAATTCCGAACGGCGTATTTCCCGCCAACGGGCCTTCCTGCCGCCCACAGGCGAGGCTCGGCCGGACTGGTGGATCATCAGTGAAGTGGCCCGCGAGCTGGGCTACGGTGATGCCTTCAGCTACACTACGCCGGTCGATGTGTTTCGTGAGCATGCTGCCCTGTCGGCGTTTGAGAACGACGGGCGCCCGTTCGACCTGACCGGCTTCAAGGACATGGATTCCGAGAGCTACGATGCGCTGGCGCCGATCCAGTGGCCCGTCAATCAACGGTACCCGCAAGGCCGACCCCGGATCTTCGACGATGGCCGTTTTGCCACGCCGGGCGGTCGTGCTCAATTCGTTGCCATCACCCCGGATCAGCCTGTGCAACAGACGGATCGCGACTACCCAATGGTGGTCAACAGCGGGCGGATCCGCGATCAGTGGCACACCATGACCCGAACCGGACGCGCGGCTCGGCTCTGGCAGCACCGGGCCGAACCGTTCATTGATGTGCACCCGGAGGATCTGGAGCGACTCGGCCTCAGGGCGGGTCAACTGGGTCGTTTGGACGGGGCCCGGGGCGCGTTTGTCGGTCGCCTGCAGGCAGTGCCAGAGCAGCGCCCTGGCGAGGTGTTCATTCCCATCCACTGGAACCGGCAGTACGCCGGTGAGGCCCTGGCGTCGGACCTGATGGCGGCGGTGGTGGATCCGGTATCCGGCCAGCCGGAGTCCAAGCACGGCGTGGCACAGCTGAGCGCGGCGCCGGTGCGCTGGCAGGCCCGTTTGTTGTGTCGGCCCGGACACACCGGCGTGTGGCGGGCGGGGTATTGGTCTCGGGTACCGCTGGACGGCTGTGAGAGCTGGTGGCTGGCCGGCGAGGACAACGCCGACTGGCCCGACTGGGCGTCCCGCTGGCTGGGCGGTCAGCCGCAGGTGGAAATGCACGATGCCGGTGCGGGTCGCTATCGCGCCGCGCGTTTCCATCAGGGGCAGCTGCTGGCGGTGTTGATTGCCGAACCGGCGGACAGCCCGTTCCCGGATCTGGCGTGGCTGGCGACCTGTTTTGAACGGGATGACCTGACGACTGCCGATCGGCGGGCGATCCTGGCCGGGCGCGATGCGGATCTGCCGGACATCGGGCCGGTGATCTGCAGCTGTTTCCAGATCGGGCAGAAGCAGATCGAGGCGGCCATTGGGGATGGCTCGGATTCCCCAGAGGCCCTGGGGCGACAGTTGAAGTGCGGTACCAACTGCGGGTCCTGTATACCGGAGCTGCGCAAGCTGATCGAAACCACGCAGATCGCGGCGGAAGCGGAGTAACCGGCTTTCAGTGGCTGTGGCGCATCATGGAAACCGGAACCCGGTAGCGCGCCCCGCGCCAGCGCCCGGTGCCCTGCACCGTGCAGGTTCGCCGGTTCACCCGAATAATCCGACCTTCGCGCTGGCGGGGCGCCTGGCCAAACTGGACGGTATCGCCGACGGCAAATCGCGAGAGTTGGTCGCGCACGTCGTCCAGCGTCATGATCGACCGGGGCAGCTCAATGCCCTGCTGTTGACTCTTCTCCATCAAAAACGCCCGCACGGCCTCGGCGCCACCACTGGCGTGCATTTCATCGAGAATCCGGTAAAACGCCGCGTTGTGCACTGAGCCATGATGACGTTCACCACTGACGTTCTGCAGCAGGTGAGCGAACTCGTGGCAACAGGTGTGCGCCAGCAGGTTGCAGGTGGACACCTCACCTTCAAAGTAGTCCCGGCCCTGGATTTCTCGCGTCGACAGCCAGCCCTGGCTGGTGATCCCCTCGAACTTCGCGGCCACCATCTGGCGGCCGTAGGTGATGGTATGCCGACGGCTGTGCGGATCGAACTTGTGGTAGGTCGCCTGACCGCTACCGGCACGGCACTTCAGCTCGCTCCCGGCATGGCGCGCCTGCACCCACTCGCGGGCCGGACCCCAGAGGATGGCTTCGGTGGCGGCTCCCATCAGGAGGGCAACGCGATGAGCGGTTTCAGGTGCGATAGACATGGCCCTGGCGGAGACAGTGAATAAACGCCTGCATAATGGCGTGCGCCGGGAATGCCTGCAACCCCGGAACTTGCCCGTTTCTGCAGCAGGAATTGCCAAGGATTGGAGTTGTACCCCGCTGGTACGCAAGCTAGCTTTATAGCCATCCCCTGCGTTCTGATCGGCAGCAATTTCCGAGAACCCGCCGATCATCGGTAGCACGACAATAACGATTCCCCTGGCGACGGCAAACTGATCTGTGCGACGGATCGTAACGTCTGGATCGACCGGGATTGAGGAGAGAGACCATGGCGATCAGTTTCGAGCTGAATGGCAAGGAAGTGTCGGCCGACGTGGAGCCGGACACCCCGTTGCTCTGGGTCCTGCGGGACCATTTCAAGCTGACAGGCACCAAGTTTGGCTGCGGCATTGCCCAATGCGGCGCCTGCACGGTGCACCTGAACGGCCTGACCCGCCGTTCCTGCATCACCCCCATTTCCCAGGTCGACGGCGGTACGGTCACCACCATTGAAGGGGTGTCCGGTGAGGAAGCCCGCGCGATCCAGGACGCCTGGGTCGCCCTGGATGTGCCCCAGTGCGGCTTTTGCCAATCCGGGCAGGTGATGTCGGCCACCGCCTTGCTGCGGGAGATTCCCAAGCCGACGGACGAGAACATCGATCAGGCCATGGCCGGTAACATCTGCCGCTGCGCCACGTACGTGCGAATCCGCAAGGCCATTCACCGGGCATCGGATTCAATGGAGGGCTGATCCATGACGCGTCAACCTGAAACAACAGCAACCGGCGGCCTGACCCGTCGTGGCTTTCTTAAGGGTGCCGCGGCTTCGGCGGCCAGCCTGGTCATCGGCGTTCACCTGCCCAACCGGGCGTGGGCCGAAGACGGCGTGGAACCCGCAGCCGGGGCGTTTGCCCCTAACGCCTTTGTGCGGATCGACCCGGACAGCACAGTTACCGTCATCGTCAAACACATCGAATTCGGCCAGGGCCCGGTGACGGGGCTGTCGACCCTGGTCGCGGAAGAACTGGATGCCGACTGGCTGCAGATGCGCGCCGAACTGGCGCCCGCCGACACCGCCAAGTACACCAACAAACTGTTTGGCTTGCAGGGCACCGGCGGCTCCACCGCCATGGCCAGCTCCTTCGAGCCCATGCGCAAGGCCGGTGCGGCGGCCCGAGCCGTGCTGGTGCAGGCGGCAGCCAACCGGTGGGGTGTCGATCCCGGCGAGATCACGATTGAGCGCGGCACGCTGAGCGATGGTTCCGGGAGTCACAAGGCCTCATTCGGCGATCTGGTGGCCGACGCCGCCAAGTTGGAAGTGCCCGGCGATCCCACGCTGAAATCCCCGGACCAGTTCCGCCTGATCGGCACCCAGGTTGGCAAGCTGGATACGCCGGAAAAAAGTAACGGCAAGCAGATCTTTACCCTGGATCTGTACCCGGACGACCTGATCACGGCGACCATCCTTCATCCGCCTCAGTTTGGTGCCAAGGTGGCCTCCGTCGACGACAGTGCGGCCCGTGCCGTAAAAGGCGTGATCGATGTGAAAACCGTGCCCGCCGGTGTGGCCGTCTACGCGGAAAACACCCATGCGGCACTCAAGGGGCGCAAAGCGCTGAAAGTCCAGTGGGACAGCAGCGGCGCCGAGACCCGTTCCACCCTGCAGATGGAACGGGAGTACAGCCAGGCCGCCAAAAAACCGGGCCTGGATGCCCGCAGCGACGGCGACGTCGAAAAGGCCCTGGGCTCTGCGGATACGGTCATTGAAGCCGAATATTTCTTCCCTTTCCTCGCCCATGCCCCAATGGAAACCCTCGATGCGGTCATCCAGTTCAAGGAGGGGCAGATCACCGCCTGGATGGGGACCCAGATCCAGACCCTCGACCGGGGTGGCCTGGCCCAGGTGTTTGGTGTCGATAAAGAAAAGGTCATGCTGTACACCCAGTATGCCGGTGGCAGCTTTGGTCGCCGGGCTCAACCGGGCGCGGACTTTGCCGTCGAAGCCGCACAGGTCTCCAAAGCGATGGATACGGACCGGCCGGTCAAACTGATGTGGACCCGGGAAAACGATATCCAGGGCGGTCGCTATCGGCCGCTGGCGATACATCGCCTGCGCGGAGGCCTGGACAAGGATGGCAACATCGTTGCCTGGGACCAGCAGATCGCTGTGCAGTCCTTCATGAAGGGAACGCCCTTTGAGGATTTCATGATCAAGGACGGCATCGACGCCAGCGCGGTCGAAGGCTCCAAGGAGCTGCCCTACGCCATCCCCAACCTGCGTGTCGGCCAGCATTTGATGGACAACGGCGTGCCCACCCTGTGGTGGCGCTCGGTTGAACACACCCACAACGCCTACGCCAATGAAACCTTCCTGGACGAGCTGTTCGAGCGGGCCGGTACGGATCCGGTGGAAGGTCGGCTTGCTCTGTTGGGCGATAAACATCCCCGGCACAGCGGCGTCCTGAAAAAAGTCGCCGAGATGGTGAAGAAGGCCGGCGACGTGCCCGAAGGGCGCCAGCGAGGCGTAGCGGTGCACAAGAGCTTCGGCAGCTACGTGGCGCAGATCGCCGAAGTGTCCAAAAACGCGGCCGGTGAGCCGCGGGTTCACAGGATGTGGTGTGCTGTGGACTGCGGCGTGCCCGTCAATCCGGACGTGATCCGGGCCCAGATGGAAGGGGGCATGGGGTACGGCATCGGCGCCGTGCTCTATGATGCCATTTCCCTGAGCGACGGCGGCTATGTGGAGCAGTCCAACTTCGACCGCTACCGCTCGATACGCATCAACGAAATGCCCGACATCGAAGTCGAGGTGATCCGGTCCACCGAACCGCCTACCGGCGTGGGTGAACCGGGGACGCCGCCATCCGGTCCGGCCATCGCCAATGCCTGGCGCCGCCTGACCGGCCAATCCGTCCACCGGCTGCCGCTGGTTCCGATCACCGCGTAAGGAGACACATCGTGAAACGTATCGTGATTGCCATTGGCTGCGCCGCGCTGGTGTCGCTGGGTCTCTGCCTGAAGATCGGCACCGCCATCGCAGCGGACAGCGAGGCCGCCAAGGCCCAGACCCTCCAATCCCCGGAAGACTTCGCCAACATCCGCGACGAGTCCAAGCGCTCCGTCGCGATGTTCAGCGAAATGGGCAAAGTGCTCACCCACCCCCGTTGCGTGTCCTGTCACCCCCGCGGTGACAGCCCGCTGCAGGGTATGGACCTACACAAACACGAACCGCCCATCGTCCGCGGCGCCGGCGGCATGGGCGCCCCAGGTATGCGCTGCTCCACCTGCCACGGCGACGACAACGTCGCCTTCAGCACCGAAGAGGGCTCCATTCCCGGCCACCCCGGCTGGCGACTGGCGCCCAAATCCATGGCCTGGGAAGGCAAGAGCCTGGGCGAAATCTGCCGTCAGCTGAAAGACCAAGACCGCAGCCACATGACTCTGGAAGAACTGCAAAAGCACAACGCCACCGACGGCCTGGTCGGCTGGGGCTGGCATCCCGGCGAAGGGCGGATACCCGTGCCCGGGACGCAGGAGATTTTTGGGGAGTTGACTCAGGCCTGGATTGATACGGGGGCGGTTTGTCCTGAGGGGTAGGCCGCGTGAACGCTGTTCTGTAATAAAACCGTGTTTCTAAAGTAATTTGAGGGGCGATCGACCTGGAGGGATCGCCTCAATATTTCTCGCAACGATCTAGTTTCATTGTTTTTTGTCCATTTTTAAGCACATAGTCAGCATCTTTCGCCCAGATATAATCATTTGTAACAGGGCTGTAAAAGCCTTTCCAGGTGAAGAGCAGCCCTCCATCCTCTAGCAATGTTCCCGTTGCCAAGGACTTCTGCTTGGAGAACGAATCCCAGTTCAGCATCATGCCGCCTCGCCCAAGCTCTACAGTGTCCGAATAAAAAAATCGATAAGTGCGATCTTCCCGTTCGGCTGTTGAGGAGATGACGATTTGATTGCTGGATACAGCGAGTGTTGCGTGGCTGGAGTCGGTGAACTGTATCCTGCCGATCCCTGAATGGCAGTCCAGCGCCCAACTGCCTGCCGTCGCTGTGAATGACGTGAATACGAGGAATGTGAGCAGAGCAATTTTAATGAACACTTGATGTGCTCGCTGGCATGAGACGCTCCTTGTTACTACCCCCGGTTACTAATTCTTGCCAGTTGCTGAGCAGGTAATTTCTTCGCTGTACACATCGATAGAGCATTCCTGCTCATTCCAGGGCGCTGCCGCAATAAAGCGGACACCGCTGATGTCTACGGTTATGTCTGTTGCGTATACAGAAGGGGCATCTCGTTCGAGATTAATTCCCGAGTCACCCAGTTCGCAATACCGCTTTTTGCTGCCTTTGAAAATGTCGACTGTGATGCAAGGGTCTGATTTGATGACATACGCTGCGAAGTGCTCGATTCCCGATTTCAGGCGGTAGTCTGTTGCGTAAAACTTGTAATCGGACATCGCTTTGTCAGCCGCTGCCGGGGACCCGATTGTTGCTGAAGCCAACAAGAATATGATTCTCTTCATAGTAGTCGTTCTAATCTGCTTTCATAACGATTTTGGTCTACGCCGCTTGAAAGCCAATTTCTGTCTTTCATGGCTTTGTAGAATGATGAAGTCGGGCCGCTAATGCCGTTACTTAAATCGGCTACGAGAGCGGGTATAAACCATGCCCGGGTTGTTGGGGAGTTGTCACCGCGATAAGTCAAATCGACCAGCACGTCCTTTACAGGATCAGATAATTTATGCCATTCGACAACGTGCTTTGGGTCGTAGGCAGCTCGCACGTCCGGCTTCGTGATTAGCCGAATCGTCTTTTCTATATATTCAGCATAGACCTCAAGGAAGAGAAAGTGCTGTTGCTTTCTAGTGAGTTCTTGCTCGTCTGCGGGGATTGTCGCATTAAGTGTCTGGTAATATGAATAAGCTGCAGATGTAGTCTTTCGAGCACCATCCTTTAGCCATTCGATCAGATGACTAGCAATGGGACGGCAGTTGTTCGCAACAGCGCATAGGAGTCTCTCTACTTCGCCCCCATCTCTTTGTCCAATGTCCAGACCGCGGCCAAATGTAATTCCCGAGTTTCCGATGACCTTGCCTTGGTTGTTCGGAATATGTGGCCGCCTTGAGAAATAGGGACTGTTTTCGATGTCGTTGCCTTCGACATCAAAAGTGAGCTGGCCTCTAGGGACTATTAACCACTTTTTGTCCATCTCATCGTCAAAGTCTTTCGAATGTAATGAGAATGGATAAAGATGCCAAACTAAAGCACCTTTAAATCCGTCTAGATTGATTCGATCCATCCAGCCTAGCTTTCTTACTCGTTCCTCTTCGTGCTCGATCAACGCCAAGCTACCCAATGACGGGTATATTCCCTTAAACCTCTCCATCATGGCTTTGGACTTGGGAGTCCACCACTCACTATTGTGCTTGGCCACAATTTTGTGACGCTCTTCTGCCGTCTCGCTGTCGGTAAGCCTTTCTCGAACCGCCTCGGCGTGGAGTATCGCTGGCTTGGACTCCTCATCAGGTGAGCAAAGCGACCGAAAAAAATCGGGCACTTTTTCCGGATCAAGCACACCATCGCAATCGCTACCATCGACCAGTTTAAAACCTTCGTCCTGCCATTTTTTTGAGTTGACGACGGTCTCGACGTCATCTTCCGGGCTGAAGACTTCAAGGTGGATCATGGCATTGCCGGTCCTGCCGCCTTCCAGGCCGGCAGGGCCTTCGTAGAGACCTAGATAGCCAATGGTATCGCCCGCACGGATCGGAACCGGGTTTGGAAGTTCGTAAAGTTTATCCAGTTGGGTAGGCGTTTCGGAAATGATATCGATGTACTGTTCTTCGACGCAAACCCACTGGCTTCGGCCTGATTCGGGGAGTTCACAGCGGGCCATCTTGCGGGCTTTGCCACCGATTTCCTGGAACTGGACCCGATGGGCATCGAAGCGGATTTTTGTGCCGGCGCTGATGGAGTGAGCCGGATCGCCCGCCAGTTTGAATCCGGTTTGCCCCTTGTTCGGTTTAGGATCGGCGCGACCGTTCATTTTTTCTTTGACTGTGGCTTCGGCCTGATCGTAAATCCAGTTCGGTCGGCTGACCGAAATCTGTTCCATGACCGTTTCATCTTTGGCAATCCACAGGGTGTCCGTGCCCTTGGTCGCCAGAACCTGATTGTTGCTCACACCCTCCGAAAGCATCCGAATACGCATGAAATCGTAGGCAACGCCGTTGATTTGCCCCTGTTGAATGGCTTCTCCCGCGACCGGCTCAAAGGTTTCGCCCACGGGCAGCGTCACTGCGGGGGCTTGCTGGCCGTTTTGGGGCACACTATTGCGCACGTTTCTGCGTTGGTTCAGACGATAACGCTCTGTGGATGGCCACTGCTTCCAGGGACAAAGGTGCATGTACAGGGAATAGTAGGTAAACCCCTGCGTTTGGCCTTTGTCATCTTCCTGCTCGTAATGATGGCGGACTAAACAGAAGCTGTTGGAATAATTTAGGGTTTCACCTTTGAATTCAGAGGTGAGGTAGTCCTCCATCATGCGGTAGGCGACCACTTCTCCATCGGCAATGCAACGGACCGGATAGGTGTCCTTCGCCCAGGGCGCGCTGTCTTCACTGATGTGAATGCCGCCGTGCCAGGTCTGAGTGGTGAGCAGGTACAGATCGTCACCCGCATCCTGAATCAGTTTGCTCAGTTCCTCGGCGTTTTCGAATTCTGTGCCGTCCTGCTTGACTATCGGCAACCGCATGAATATCAGTCCTTCCTAACCATTGAGAACAGGACAAAGCCTTCGTCGTTCTGTTCTTTGTCGTCTTCCTGAGTGACTTTGCTTGCCGCACTTGCCGCACTTGCCGCCTTGGATGCGCCGCTGGCGGATGCTGCCAGCGCTGTAGAAGAGGCCATAGCGGATGAGGTGGCCTGGGCTGCTGTGGTAGCCGTAGCTTCGGGAGTCGCGTCCGCCGAAGCGGTGGCGCGAGTTGACGTATCAGCGAGCGCATCAGGCTTCACGGTGCTATTGGCATTTTTGTCCAGGACTTGCGGGGCGGTGGGTGTGGCTGCCGCTGCAGCGGTTCCACTCCCCGGCGCCCCGCCGGAATTCATTTTGATCATCGGCCCGGAGACGGTGACGCCGCTGGGGTCGACTTTGACGAAGCTGCCGCCGGCCTTGAGGGTGATTTCGGCGCCGGCCTCGACGACGATCTTCATGCCCGCTTTATGGTGGATCTCGGTGCCGGCTTCCACCAGTTGGGCTTTGCCCTGTTTGCTGTGGTGGGTACCGCCTACCGTCAGGCTCATGTCCTTTCCGATTTTCTCCCGCTTTTCCCCATCAATGGTGCTGTGGTCGTTGGCCTGGATGTGGGCGTAGCGGTCGTTGTCGACGGTCAGGTGGCTGTCGTGGTGAATCACCTCGGTGCGGTCGTTCTCGGTGAGCAGGTCCAGGTCCTTCTGGGCGTGGACGTAGATCTGTTCCTTGTCCGCCTCGTCCTCGAAGCGCAGTTCGTTGCTGCCCTCGCCCTTATGGGTCTGGGTTTTCAGGGTCGTTCGGGTTTTATGCTCCGGCAGCGCGTAGGGCGGCGTGTTGGTGGCGTGGTAGGTGCGCCCGGTGATGATCGGCTGGTCGGGATCGCCATCGAGGAAGGAGACGATGACCTCGTGGCCGATGCGGGGTAACGCCATAAAGCCGTAACTGCCCCCGGCCCAGCCCTGGCTGACCCGCAGCCAGGCGCTGCTGTGTTCGTCGTTCTGGCTGTAACGGTCCCAGGGGAACCTTACTTTGACGCGCCCATGTTCATCGCAGTGGATTTCTTCACCTTGGGGGCCGGTGACGATGGCGACCTGCGGGCCGTCCATGATGGGTCTCTGCGGGGGCTCCGGCCGCCAGGCGGTGTCCCCGGGCACACTCTTGAAGGTGTTGCTGTAGGTGGTGGGCTCGGAACCGCCTTCCTCTTCCAGCGCCTGGGGCTGCTTGCCGGTGTGTTTGACGGTGGTGATCAGCCAGTCCCGGTTGAGGGTGTCGGTGCTGTGGCCGGAGAGGGTGACCTTGGCCCCGGCGCTGAAGTCCGGGCGGTTGCTCTCGCCAGTTCCGAGGCTGGCGTCCTTGCGCAGGCTGTCCAGTCTCGCTTCGGTGTAGGGCTGGCCGGAGGCATCGCCCTTGAAGCGGCCGGGATAGTCGTAGTGTTCGTAGTCGCTGCGCTGGCTGTCCAGGTCCGCCGCATTGGCCTCGTGCATCAGGGCGTAGGCGGGGTTCTTGAAGGTGTAGTCCTTCATCGCCACCCCGGCGACGGAGACCGTTTCGGTGTAGCTGAATTTAAAGACGCAGGGGGTCTTGTGGGAACCGCCTGAGGTGGCGTTGTAGCCCACTTCCGGCAGTTGCGGGGCATCCCGGTGGTGATCGGCGATCACGATCGGCTGACCGGCCGTCGCCTGATCGAAGCGGTAGTGCCAGCCTTCCTCGGCGGCAATACGACTGAGAAAAGCCAGATCCGTTTCCCGGTGCTGGACGCAGTATTCCCGTTCTTGCGGAGTCCGCTTCAGATCAAAGGTCTTGTCCACCAGCCCGCGCTCGTCCAGCAGGGTGCCGAGAATCACATCCGGCGTCTGCTGCTGGAAGATGCGGCTGTTGTGCATCAGCCCCAGGCGCCACAGGGCGGGTCGCACTTCGACCTCATAACGGGTGCGACGATGGCCACTGTCGCCCCGGCTGAAGGCGGTGACGATCCCCTGGACGTTGCGCAGGGCCTGACCGTCCTGCCAGACCACCAGCTCCACGCCTTTGTCCAGCACATCGCTGGCGGCAATATCCGCAAAGGCGCTGGCCAGCTTCAGGGTCAGGGTAAAGGGCCGGGACAGGTGCTCTTCGAGTTCGAACTCGACCACCGCAAAGGTGTCGTCCGGCAGGGTGCCGAGGCGGGCCGTGAACTGCAGGCCGGTAGGTAGGGGCATGGTCTCATCCTTGAAACTGGAAAACCGCGATCTCGCTTCTGAGGACACGAATGGCGGCGTTGCTCGGTACTCGCTCCCTCAGCGACCCCAAACGGTCAGCTTCAGTCGCTGCGTGCCGTGCGCCTTGCCCTTCGCGCCCTCAGAAACGAGCTCAACTTCCCGTCACAGTGTCCGCTGGACGGCCACTTGCC
>NZ_RHGZ01000048.1:0-6699 GCF_003789045.1 Marinobacter sp. R17
TGGCGTGAAGGTCAGTTTTTCAGGTACCATTTTGGAAGCGGCTGTTGGTGTTGGTTTCTTGGGTAAGGTCTTGAAACCTTAACACTTTCAGCCGCTTTCTTTTATGCCCTGTGAGAAATCCGGGTTAAGGTTGTGGTCAAGGAAAATCCTGATTTTAACAGCCTGATGTACTTTGATCAGTTCACCATGTTTACCGGCGCATTGAGGTACATTAACTCTAAAGGTCTCCAGTACGTTCTGGAAAATTCCAATGCCGATGTGAATTTCAAACCTACTCACGGCTATTCGGCGCTTTACCTTGCCTATGAACGAGGTGAATGCGGAGTCGATTGCGTCGAGATTCTTCTTGATCACTGTGCGGATCCCTCGCTCCCAGTCGGTTGGGATGAAGGTACCTTTACCGAGTATGTGACCCGGAAAAATGATCAACAAGTTTTACGCCTGATCGAAGAGCAGGAATGCTAACGGCTAAATTCTCCGTTCGTCACGCCAGCGTTGCTCAGCAAAGACTCAGAATAGCCGGCAGCGGGTCAAACTCTCAGGGTGACGCAACGTGTTTTGCCTCTCCGCGGCTCTTGGCCGGCATGGCTTGTATTCGCCTCGGCCTCTTACCGAAACGCTGGCGGAACATCCATGACTAAATACTTGACCACATTGCCGATCACGATCTGTCGATTATCGTCGGTGACAGCCAGCGCATTCAAAGTGCTGGTTTTCGCCTTGAGGATCTCAGACTGCCCCGTTTTCAAATTGAACAATTCAACGAAGTGGTCTTCGTCGCCATCCCAGGTTTTAAGTTGACCAGCCAATGCCACCGCGCCGGTATTCCGGTTCAGGACTCTGGCGTTCATTACTCGTGTAAGCTGTGGCGACTTGGACTGGATAAGAGAAAGATCAGACGTTGAGAAGCGCTTTACTCCCTCCAACTCGGTAATCACCAGAAGCTCGTCACCATGATCGGAAAAGGCCATTGCCTGAATGTGGTTTCGACGATCGCTTTTCGCAGTTTTAAGCATTAAATCCAGGCCCCGGAAGCGCCCGGATTCCAACACTTTCCACAAACAGATACGCCCCATAGACGACCCCGCAGCAAGAATTCCTTTTTCCTGGTTCAGGGCAATGGCAGTAGCTGCCCCCTCACAACGCATCTCCGCCGAATGAAAATGCCTGCGCTCAACATCATAGATTTTTACGATTCCGCGCTGAAGAACAAAGAGAACGTCTCCGGCCTCCGACCAGATGACCGGGCCATTCACCTTTTCCAGAGTCGCTTCCGTCTCTCCCGTCCTACGGTTCCAAAGCACCGTTTCGCCGGCAGACGAGGCGACAAGATCCCCATCTGGGCTGACGGAGACATAATTGACTCGGCGGTTGTGGCCGTGAATGAACGTCGCCCTGCCATCTCTTGCCGTACTCGCCACATGGCCGGACTCAAATCCCGTCAGAACCTCACCAATCGCGGCGTCGTATCGAAGCGCCGTAATATAGTCCCCATCCAGTTGGGCGGGTATTCGAAGCGTTTCCCAGCGGTCGGCATTTGCTCCTTCACCGAAACCAACTCGAATCAGAATTGCGGTAACCACCAGCCCCAACAATAAGGCGACAAGCACCACTTTTCTGAAAGATCCTTTCAATAAATCAGGCATTCATAGGCTCTTTGCCAGTTTATTTCTCAAATTTTCAACGACGGGCTTATCCGGACCCGCTACGGCGATATAGATAAAGGAAGTTTCCCCTTCCCGCTCTACGCATTTCAGCACGGCGCGATTGGAGCCCAAATTTCCGTAGGTATAGGTGCCGTTGCGCACGACCGAAGTAAATTCATACGCATTAAGAGCGGCCAGAGCACGCCCTGCGCAGACTTCGGCAGAGATTGGAAGCGATTTGTGATGAGACCAGAGGTGCGGTGGGAACGTCAGCTTCGATGATTTAGCCTGATCAGTAAAGTATCCAGAATTGTCTATCTTATCCCCTATTTCGACCAACCAGAACTGACCAACGAAATTGATAACGACGCCGATACAGATTGTCCCGAAAAGCACTCGACTCCGAGTTTGGTAACGATTAGCCAGTCCGAAGACAGCCACTGCCACGCCAAAATCGAAGAAGAACCCGACCAGTAACCCAACCGGATGAATACCGGAAATAGAAGGATCCACAGCTGCGTGAGACAGCCACACTGCCAGCAGCGATAAAACGCTATACATGAGGGCAGCGACAAACGGGCTCTGCGACTTTCGAAGATAGGCCAGGCACACGTAGAGCAGGACAAGCTTGACGATAAGCAACAGCAATTGATCTCTCCCTGATCAGTTGGCTGGCAGAAGTCAGCCTTTGCAAAGTGCGATAGTATACACCCGGGCTATTCAACCTCGCCGTATATCCAGAAAATCCAAAATCTGGCCCACTTTTTAGAGTTCTGGAAACTCTATGTCAGACGTCGAATACAGAACCCATTAGCCTGATTTTAATGGACTTGATCGGGCTCTCTGGAAAAGGACTTTCATGAGAAAACACTGGCTTCCCGTTTTGCTGTGCGTGATTGCTTTTGCAGCCGGATTCGACGCACTTAATCGCACTGCGTTGCTTTTTACGTCTCTGGATATTCCCGACAACTTGTCCACACAAACAGCCATCGTAAGCTCAATTGAGACGAAGCTTGAATGCGGTGGTACCGGTAAATCCCGCCTTTGCGGATATCAGACTTATCTGGTCAGCAACAGTGGGCAGAGCTACCGCGTCTTTATGAAGCCGCTCTTTGAAAAGGGGTTGGACCGTTTGTTCAGGGTGCCGGAAGGCTCAAAACTCTCGATGAGCCTGGCAGGTAATACGGTATATGCGTTTGAAGCCGTCAGCAACGACAATGGCGCAAGAGGCACTGCACGGCTTTCACTTTCAGAATTCAACCAGTGGCGTTCAGACAGCCTATTCAGCGCCGCCTCCTTTCTGATCTTTGACGGGCTGATTATCATTCTGTTCTGGCGCAGGGTTGCGTCAATGTCGCTTTCTGAAGCCAAAGCGCTGGTAAAGTTCACGCTGACGGCATTGGCCGCCACGATTGTTTTCCTCATTTTTCCGAGAAGTGATCTACCTCGCCCCGAAGAGCTGCACAAGCGGAAAATCACTTTCAGCCATGTGTCCCGAGAGCCCGAGTGTCCGGTCGCATGGCCAACACACCCCAGACTTACCTGCGATTACACCCCTTATCTGGTCTCAGAGCTCGGAGAACGATGGACGTTTGGACCGGGTTACAAACTAGCGGAGGCGTTCGTGTTTAGTACGCCACCGGGCACGACCCTGTATATGGAAACCTACCGCAACGCAGTCTACCGAATACAAAGACCCCTTTTATCGGCAAACCATGACCCCGAACAGAGAACCCGTGACTGCAACACCAAGCTCGTGCCCATTGAGGATGAAGGCCTGATTCATTGGACCTGCAAAGGTGAGCGCTATTTCCGCCCCGCCAATCATCAACGGGAAAAAAGCGCCTTTTATCAAATAGCAGCTCGAAACCTGGATACGCGAAACGAAGCGTTGAAAGACCGACGGATCACGCTGATGTCATACGGCGACGTCGAAGAGTTTCACCAAAGACGCCAGCAGTCCAGGAATTACCTTGCAGGAACCCTGTCGAAGTATGTCCTTTTCACCGCCGTCGCCATTGTATTAATCCGCACCTTTTGGCTTCGAAAACGAAAGAAACCATAGCTTCGGTACGGTAATACCGGCAACTTGTGTTTCGACCAGCTTGGTCTTGATTGCAGCTGGCTAATCGCCGCCCTACAGACCTCACACCTCATTCGCCTTACGATAAGGCCCCTGGTAATCAAAGATCCGCTCCTGCACCTGCCAATAGCGCTTTTGATTGCGGGCAATGACGAAATCCGGTGCCGACAACAAGGCTTGCATCTCAAGCACTTCATCTGCCCTGCTGAACGTTTTTGGCGCCTGACCGTTCGCAAAACGACGCCCGAACAGCTTGTTGAAGATATGGCGCTGGGGTGGCTTGCTAAAGTCGAACGACTCGCTGAGCTCTTCCCCATCTTCACCGTGATAGGTGATCTTCAGCTTGCTCTCGTTGTTACCGTCGGTGTTCCCACTGTGAACACTCAACGAGATCCCGGCGCAGCGGATCACCATAGCATCCTTGAGTTTCAGGGCATCGCGCAGCTGATCATCCGGGTCGATGATGGCGTTCTGGCACTGCTGGCATTTGCGGGCCGCGATGTCATTCTCGCCACCGCAGTGGGGACATTCCTTGAAGCGGAAACGGTAATCGCACTGTTGCGGACGGCGGTTCTGCGCGGTATCACTCTCATTTTCCTGAGGCTCCAGCAGCCCCTGACACCGACGACCGTAGTGTTCGATCACATGGCCTTCGCTGTCCGTCTTTCCCCAGAAGATATTGGCAAAGCCACAGCCCGGGCAGAACACCTGCACCGGCTCGCTGTCGGGGTTCGGTTTCGGCTCCCCCACCTCCGGGTGATGCAGGTTCACGTGGTTGCCCGCGTAATCGATCACCAGACAATCCTGCTTGCCCTCATCCAGACGCAGACCACGGCCCACGATCTGCTGATACAGGCTGACGGACTGGGTCGGGCGAAGGATGGCGATAAAGTCCACGTGGGGCGCATCAAAGCCCGTGGTCAGTACCGACACGTTCACCAGGTACTTCAACTGCCGTTGTTTGAAGCGCTGGATCAGCGACGCCCGTTCGGTCAGGTCGGTCGCGCCGGTCACCAGGGCGGTCTGGTGTTCCGGCAGGTAGCCGGTGATCTCCCGCGCATGATCGACCGTGGCTGCAAAGATCATCACCCCCTGGCGTGCCTCGGCCAGCTCCATCACCTGCTCGATGATGGCCCGGGTCACGCGCTGATGTTTGCTCAGCAACTGGTTGACGTCCTTCTCGGCGTATTCGCCAAAACGGTCCTGAGGCAGCGCGGAGAAATCGTATTGCGCCACCGCCGCGTTCACCAACTCGGGTTTGGTGAGATACCCCCGGTTGATCATGTAGCGCAACGGCAGTTCGTAGATGCAATGCTGAAAGGGCTTTTCCTGCTCTTCACCGCTGCCGCGGACAAAGCCCCGGTAGTGATAGCGATAGATCCAGCCCATGGCCAGACGATAGGGTGTGGCCGTCAGCCCGAGCACTTTGAGGGCGTCGTTCTGTTGCCGCAGCAGTTCGATGATCCGTTGATACTGACTGGTGTCATCCCCGCTGACCCGGTGGCACTCATCGATGATGATCAATGAATACTCATCCCGGAACTGATCCAGGTTCGCCGCCACCGACTGCACACTGGCAAAGGTCACCTGATGCCGGCTTTCCTTGCGCTTCAGCCCGGCCGAGAAGATGCCGCCCGTTAACCCATAGCTCTCGTATTTGGCGTGATTCTGCTCGACCAGCTCCTTGACGTGGGTCAGCACCAGAATCTTGCGTCGGGCGAGGCGGGCCAGCTCGGCAATGACCAGGCTCTTACCCGCTCCGGTCGGCAGCACAATGACGGCCGACTCATCGGACTGGCGGAAATGCCGCAACGTGGCGTCGACGGCTTCATGTTGGTAAGGACGCAGCTTGAAAGGAGCGTTCATGAATGGTTCAACTTAACCGCCCGTGCATGTCCTTAATAATGATGTGACGGATACTACGCAGAACTTTTTCCTGTATGCCCCAGTGCCTGCGAGCCATCTCGGGATCCGGCGACTGTGTCGCCAAATGGCTATATTCAGCTTCAATCTCTTCCAAAAGTCGATCTGCGCTGGGTAAAACAGCATCCAATTGCCGATCCAGCTCTCTTTCGACTGTTTTGCGGGCCAATCCTATGGCCTCGCCCGCATCCAATACGTCTTCTCGCGTTAATTGCGCAAATGTGCGGTGAGCAGTGCTGATTTGGAGTGCGAGCTCTGTATTTGGCCATCGAGCCCGGTCGTCGGCGATCGAGAGTGTGTCATAGACCGAGGAACTGCCAAAGGTCGTTCTCTTCCTTAAGGATACCCACCAAAAACGTGTTGAAGAAAACGTTGAGCTGTCTCATATACCGGACCTGCTGGCCGGCCCTTTCTCTTCGATGGCCGCCGCCTTCCGACCTTTTTCCTGTAGCTTGCGGTAGATGGGCATGGCCGATTCGGGCACATCAAACTCCATCCGAATGCCAAGTTCATCCAAGAGCCGGAGGAATCGACCAAATTGAATCGTCTCTTTTCCGCGTTCGGCGTCACTTACAAAGACATAACCAACACCCGCGGCCCCGGCCAAGTCATCCATCCGAACTCGTTCACTCTTACGGACGGCGCGGACAAGCATGCCAGCTTCTTTAACACTTGAGATGTTTACCTTCACAGCAGCCACCAAAAAATATTAGAACTGATATATTTTTCGGCTAAAGACGACCATTTGTCAATTTTATATGCGATCAGATATTTTAAAGGCTCGTGGAGATACGCCTACCTCAAAAAATATGGTTCATCGCAGATTAGCGTGAAAAAGAAAGGAAGACGGCGGTAAAACCGGTTAAGTTTTTGTTCGCCAAAACCAAAACAATAACCAACATACCGCCGTCATCATGCATGCTAATCCTCTTGCCTTATTCTGGGAAGGCTTCTCGGTTGCGTCTTTCACCCAGCTCGGTTCCCAGTCTCTTCAGATCAAACTCCAGCCCGCAGCTGATTACATCCCCTGCTGCAGTGGCTGCAACC
>NZ_RHGZ01000049.1:0-6353 GCF_003789045.1 Marinobacter sp. R17
ACGCTCCACGCTTCCTCCCCACGGTCGGTCGCCCTTCCGCAGTTGCGCTTCACTTCGCTCGCTGTGGCCAGCTCACGGGAGGACTTGCACCTCCAGGAGTGCGCCCGTGCCGGGCGCACAAAAAAAGCCCCGCAGTTGCGGGGCTTTGTCCTATAAGGATCCGGTAGAGATCAGGCCACGTTCGCAGCGTTGAGCTCTTCCATTTCCTTGAGCAACTGCTCGGTCTTGGCTTCCATCAGCGCCTTGTCGCCGCGGGATTCCACATTCAGACGCACGACAGGCTCGGTGTTGGACATGCGCAGGTTGAAGCGCCAGTCCTTGAACGCCACGCTCAGACCGTCCACATGACTCACCGACTCCGCATCGGCGCTGTACTTGTCTTCGATGGCCTTGATCACCGCCGCCGGGTTATCGATGGTGCGGTTGATCTCACCGCTGGCCGGATAGGCGTCGATTCGCTCATCGATCAGTGACGACAGCGTCTGCCCGGATTGGCTGATGCGCTCGGCCAGCAGCAGCCAGGGGATCATGCCGCTGTCGCAGTAGGCAAAGTCACGGAAATAGTGGTGCGCACTCATCTCGCCGCCATAGATGGCGTCCTCGGCGCGCATGCGTTCCTTGATGAAGGCGTGACCGGTCTTGCTCTCGACCGCCCGGCCGCCAGCCTTTTCCACCAGATCCTGGGTGTTCCACACCAGGCGCGGATCGTGGATCACGGCACCCCCGCCCTGCTTGTGCAGGAATTGGTCCGCCAGCAGGCCAACGATGTAATAGCCCTCGATAAAGCGGCCGTTCTCATCCCAGAAGAAACAGCGGTCGTAGTCACCGTCCCACGCAATGCCCATATCCGCCTGGTTGGCTTTGACCGCCTGCTCGGTCACCGCGCGATTCTCGGTCAGGATCGGGTTGGGCACGCCGTTGGGGAAGCTTCCGTCCGGTTCGTTCTGCAGCTTGATGAAGCTGAACGGCAGACGCTTCTCGAGCTTGTCGATCACTCGGCCGGCACCACCGTTGCCAGCGTTGACGGTAATCGCCAGGGGCTTGAGGCTGGCCCCATCAACGTAGCCCAGCAGGTGCTCGATGTAATCGTCTTCCGCGGCCAGCTTGTGGTAAGTACCGCGCTGACCGGCGTCCTCAAACGGTTCGTCCAGGCGGTCGTGAATGTCACGCAGGCCGGTGTCGTTGCTGATCGGTTTGGAGTCTTCCCGTACCAGCTTCATCCCGTTGTAGTCTTTCGGGTTGTGGCTGGCGGTGACCATGATGCCGCCGTCCATCTTGTAATGGCTGGTGGCGAAGTAAACCTGCTCGGTCCCGCACAGGCCGATGTCGTAGACGTCCGCGCCGGCAGCCATCAGGCCTTTGCTGAGCGCCTCGGCCATTTCCGGGCTGGACAGGCGGATGTCGTAGCCGACGATCACTTTCTTCGCGCCGGTCACGGCCACGTAGGCGCGTCCAATGCGCTCGGCCAGTTCCGGATTGAGTTGGTCGGGAATACGGCCCCGGATGTCATAGGCCTTGAAGCATGAATAAGCCATCAATATCTCCTTTGACTGGCATCGTTAAATCGCTGTGACGGCGCCCTTCAGATCGACTCTGAGGACGCCGGAGTGGCCGTCTCGTTACCCGCCGTAGCGGTGCGGCCGTAGTTGTCCTGCAAGCGCTCGATATCGTCCTCACCGAGATAGGCGCCGGATTGTACCTCAATCAGTTCGAGCGGTATCTTGCCCGGGTTCGCGAGCCGGTGAACGGCCCCGATCGGGATATAGGTGGACTCGTTTTCGGTCATCAGGAAGGTGTCGTCGTCCCGGGTCACCTCCGCCGTACCGCTCACCACGATCCAGTGCTCGGCCCGGTGATGGTGTTTCTGCAGCGACAGCTGCTCACCCGGTTTCACCGAGATCCGTTTCACCTGGAACCGGTCACCGCCATCGACGCTGTCATAGCTGCCCCAGGGCCGGTAGACCTCACGATGGGCATCCACTTCGGGGCGCTTTTTCGCCCGCAGCTTTTCCACCATCGCCTTCACTTCCTGCACCCGGTGGCGCCGGGCGACCAGTAATGCGTCCCGGGTATCGATGACTACCAGATCGTTCACGCCCAGCATGGCCACCAGGCGATCCTTCGAATGCACCAGACAGCCCTGCGACTGCTCCAGGCAGGCCTCGCCGACCACCACATTCTGCTGGTCGTCCTGGACCTGAGACTCCCAGTAAGCCGCCCAGGAACCCAGATCGCGCCAGCCGGCGTCCATCGGAACCACCACGGCGCTGTCCGTCTTTTCCAGGACCGCCCGATCCACCGAGTCATCCGGGCAGTGCTCGAAGATCTCGGACGGGATCCGGGAAAACTCCAGGTCCTGCCAGACGTGACGAAACGCCAGCTGACAGGTGTCGTAGATGTCGGGACTGTGCTTTTTCAGCTCATCGAGATAGCGGTCGGCGCGGAACATCACCATACCGCTGTTCCAGAAATGGCCGCCGTTGGCCAGCAGGCTCTCGGCGGTGGCGTGATCCGGCTTCTCGGTGAAATGGCTGACGCGAAAAACGCCCTCGCCCACCGCCTTGTCCGGCTCGGCACCGATGTAGCCGTAGTCGGTCTCCGGCCCCGTCGGTAGCACGCCGAACAGCACCAGCGAGCCGGCCTGCGCCGCCGTTTCGCCGCGCGCCAGGGCGGCCCGGAAGGCCTGCTCATCGCTCACGTGGTGATCCGCCGGCAGCACCAGCATGATCGCCTCCGGATCCGAAGCCGCCACCTGCAACGCCGCCATGGCGATCGCCGGCGCGGTATTGCGGCCAAACGGCTCCAGCAGGATGGCCGACGGCTCGCAGCCAATGGCGGAAAGCTGCTCACTGAGGATGAATCGATGCTGGTTACCAGCCACGATCAGCGGCGCCGAAACGCCATCCGAGGGCAGGCGGGACAACGTTTTCTGCAACAGGCTCTGCTCACCCGCCAACTGCAGAAACTGCTTGGGGTATGCTTCACGGGACAGCGGCCACAGGCGTGAACCGGTGCCGCCGGATAGAATCACAGGAATCATGTGGGTAGCCCTCCCTGAACGACCTCGCCTCCTGACTGCCGCGAGGATGGTCATACTGCCAATGGCATGTGACAGCCCGATGCCATCGGTGCGACATGGGTTTGGCGGGCGACGCGTATTCGGCGCCCCGCCAGCCCCTCATCACGAAACGATTCAATATCCGTGCCTCCAGCCCGCCCAAACGGCCTGCTGGCGACAACGCCCATCGATAATACATAGGAATTCAACGGTCTGACCGAACATTAAAAAGAGATAAAGACCGGGCAATGCCGGCACGGCGGCTTTTGGGGAAAGCGGGGAGAGCACAAAGGCTGGGCAGTGGCCCTAAAAGTGGCCGGGAATCAGGGGATCGTTCGGGGAATCGAAACAGCGGGGAAAGCACAAGGTGACCGCCAAGGGGGCGGCACCTTGTAATCAACCGGACGGCTGATCAGCCATCGGCGTGGGCACTTTGCAGCTGGATGTAGTTCTGCACACCCATCTTGTCGATCATGTCCAGCTGGGTTTCCAGCCAGTCGATGTGCTCTTCTTCACTGTCCAGGATCGACCGGAACAGCGCACGGCTGGTGTAATCCTTGATGTCCTCGCAGTAGCCGATGGCTTCCTTGAGGTCCTTGTGGGCGATCTGCTCAAGCTTCAGGTCGCACTCGATCATTTCCTTGACGTCTTCGCCAATCAGCAGCTTGTTAAGATCCTGCAGATTGGGCAGTCCCTCGAGGAACAGGATGCGCTCGATCAGTTGATCGGCGTGCTTCATCTCGTCGATGGATTCCTCGTACTCCTTCGCCGCCAGGTGGGTGATCCCCCAATCCTTGTACATCCGCGAATGGAGAAAGTACTGGTTGATCGCCGTCAGCTCATTGGCGAGAACCTTGTTGAGGTACTGGATGACCTTCTTATCACCCTTCATGACTGCGAACTCCTTTCCTGATGCGTGGAATCAACAGGATAGACGGAAACGGCGCAATAAAAAATCGCAGCGGATAATGATTCGCAGTGTTAGCGGAGAGTCAGACGCAGACAGCGCCCTTCAATGGCGAGAAACGCGGAGAACTGCCTGAGAAAGCATCCTCAGGCAGGTTGGGCCAGCATTGCGGCCAGATTCATATAATCTTCGGACTGACACTCACGCAGAATTTCACGAGCCGTTGCCGCACAGCGCCCACATTGACGCCCGACACCCATTTCCTTGCCCAACTGCCGCATGGAACGACATCCATCCTCGGCCGCCTTGCGAATCTGACGGTCGGTCACCCCATGACAAAGACATACGTACATATAGGCGATACTCATAGGCACTGTTAATGTTGTTGATAATTATTGTTATTAGCGAATGAAAATTCAACCCCTTTGCCTGATTTTTGTGTAACGGATAACCAGTAGGGTGTTTCCGGTGCATTCCGCCTCACGGGGCTGGACAGACTGGCGACTCACACGTAAGATTGCGCACTCGAAATCGGCGCCTCGCGCTGTTTTTCGTTCCGCCCGTAGCTTTTATGCTGGGAGCGAAGCGAGCAGTGCAGCTGAGTCGTGCGCAGCACGACCGGTCAATGCGTTTCTCGAGTTCAAAAAGTTTACCGCCCGTAGCTCAGCTGGGCGGAAGCGGATAACGCGGAAGCGAAGCTTTCGCCCGCTGGAGCGGCCGCCGCGATGCAACGCGGCGGACTGGACCCGAAAGGGGAGCGTGACACGCTCTATCCAGTACACCGCAAACTGAGCCGGACTCTTCATCTTTCGGAGTCTGAACAAGTTGATAACCGCCCGTAGCTCAGCTGGATAGAGCGTTGCCCTCCGGAGGCAAAGGTCATAGGTTCGAATCCTATCGGGCGGGCCATTTAATTCAATAAAAACAAAGCATTGAAAGGTAAGCCACCTCTCTGTTTGCTGCGCTAAAAAATACAGTGCAACTTTGGTGCAACCTCAGCACCCCTCCTCGTTTCAGATTTTGCATCTTTTTAAATAAGCATCGTCACACTTGCCAATTCCGCTGCTAAAGTTCTCTGACTACTTCTAACGCTTTGCTAGCGCTAGAAAAAGTCGAAAGTTGAATCTGAAAGCGCTACCCGTAAACGCGCAATAGCATTTACGGGCGCTTCTTGAGAACGGAATCTATAGCATGCGCTGTTTAAAAAATGTAAAACCGACCCCTGAACAACTCAAAATCGTATCTCGGAATCGCCCTGGCGTAGAAGTAATAAGGGGGGCTGCGGGAAGCGGAAAAACCACCACTGCTATTTTGAGGCTGAATTCCCTCGTAGAATTCGTAAAAAGCCGAAGAACTAGAACGGGCAATACGGATCCAGTAAGAATTCTTCTTCTTACCTATAACCGAACCCTTCGAGGCTACGTAAATGAGTTGGTCGAGGATCAAGTAGCGCGAGAGAAGAAAGTTGAGTTCACAATTAATACTTTTAGTAAATGGGCTGTAGACCTAACCGGGCACAAGCATATAGTGCCGCATGGCCGGAGAGCGACCATCATCGAAAGCCTAGGGAAAAAGCTTAACTATCCCCTGGACTTCCTGATTTCTGAGGTCGAATACTTGATGGGCAGATTTTCGCCCGATAATTTAGATGAATATCTAACTGCTAGGCGGGATGGCAGGGGAACAACCCCGAGGGTAGAAAAAGCTCAACGCCATACGATTCTTGAAGAGGTGGTTAAGCCATATCAGGATTGGTTGAGCAGCAATAATTTAATTGATTGGAACGATCTCGCTCTCGCCGCAATAAACAATGTTCAAAGCCAAAAGTACGACATAGTTATTGTCGACGAAGCACAGGATTTTTCAGCCAATCAGATTCGTGCGATAACTCAACATATTGCCGATGTTAGCTTCCTAACATTCGTTCTTGATACAGTCCAAAGAATCTATGCTCGAGGCTACACATGGGCTGAGACTGGCTTAACTATCAGACCAGAGAATTCTTGGCGTCTTGGCCGGAATTACAGGAACACGAAGCAAATTGCTCAATTTGCCGCAGCGTTGGTACAGCAGATCCCCGTCGATGACGACAGTACGCTGCCAGATTTCGAAGCATCTGAGCGTGATGGGAAGCTGCCTCAAGTATTAAAGGGGAAATTCTCAGATCAACTCAATTACGCTATCGCTGAAATTCAAAAAAATGTAGATCTTGATTCTGAATCTGTCGCTTTTTTGCACCCTCTTGGTTGGTTCAACCACACTAACCCGGATTTCTCATAGCGACCCAGCAAGTCTCGCAGGCTGGGTAGATTAGCGCCATGACCGCTCAGCTGCGGGCGTGATTGCCTAATAATTGGTCAATTTCTGTTATCCGGACACACTGCCCCC
>NZ_RHGZ01000005.1:0-186088 GCF_003789045.1 Marinobacter sp. R17
TTACGCTCCACGCTTCCTCCCCACGGTCAGTCGCCCTTCCGCAGTTGCGCTTCACTTCGCTCGCTGTGGCCAGCTCACGGGAGGACTTGCACCTCCAGGAGTGCGCCCGTGCCGGGCGCACAAAAAAACCCCGCAAATTGCGGGGTTAAGGCTAGCGCTGTGCTGGAGGGAACAATACCTGAAGCGCTTGGCGTCTCAGATATTGTCTTACTCGACACTTTCTATTCTGCACATCCGGGGTTACACCCAAGTGGCCCCGCAATTACACTTTTTTAAGGGGTCGGCCGGGAACTTTTTGGTCATTCTAGGTTGAGCATTCTAGAAACCCGCCCTAGATTCTGCGCACAGGTATGAAAGCGCTGTCCGCCAGCCATTGAGGCTGATCGGCGACGACACACAGTAATACGAGGTGCACCCGGATGAATGTGAAAAAAGCGATCGACATGGCCCTGAACGGGCTGGATGCAGTGGGCTACCGACTGGATCAGTACGGCGTCACCAGCAAGGTGAACCGCCATACGCTGATTGCCCTGGCCATGGCCGAGCAGAAACACCTGGAAGGGGAATGGGACAGCCTGCAGGCGCGCTACGGCAGCCAGATCCGCCGTGTCGAAGGCCTGGTTGACCGCGCCCGGGGTCTGGCGCGCATCTGATCACCCGGGCGTGAGTCCGGCCGCTCACGACTGCGAGAGGCTGGACTCCTGCTGGGTTTCTTTCTCGTCGGGCTCCACCGCGCCGGCCTGCAGGGCCTGCTCCTGAACCCGCAGCGCCTTGCCGCGAATCGGACGATAGAGTGGCAGGAAAACCTGCACGCGCAGTCCGGGGTTTTCCTCGCCGGGCCGGCGGTCACTCAACTCGATGCGGCCCTGGTGAATCTCCGTCACCGCGCTGACCAGACTGAGACCAAGGCCGTTGCCGGGTAACGACCGACTCTTGCCGACCCGATAGAAGCGCTGGAAGACATTGTCCTTCTCGCTGTCCGGGATACCGATGCCGCTGTCGCTGACTTCCAGAACCGCTTCGCCTTCCAGCTCTTCCACCGCCACGCGGATATCGCCCTGCTCCGGCGTGTACTTGATGGCGTTGTCGATCAGGTTGCTGACCATCTGGAACAGCAGGTCGCGGTCCCCTTCGATCTTCACTTCCATGCTGATGGCCTGTTCGAAGGCCTGGTCCTTGTCCTCGGCCACCGCCTCGTAGAGCTCGCAGGCATCGGCCACCAGTTCGCCGAGTGAGATGACGGTTTTGTCGGCAGCATTACCGCGGGTTTCCAGGCGAGCAATCCGCAGCAGGGCGTTGAAGGTGGCCAGCAGCTGATCCGCCTCCGACACGGCCTTGGCCGCCTGATCGCGGGCCTCGTCGTTGTCGACCGCCATCAGGGTGTTCTCGAGCTGATTCCGCAGCCGGGTCAACGGCGTGCGCAGATCGTGGGCGATGCTGTCGGAAACGTGGCGAATGCCTTCCATCAGGTAGACGATGCGGTCGAGCATCTGGTTGAGGTTGTCCGCCAGCTGGTCGAAATCGTCGTTGGTGCCGCGCGTGGGTATCCTCAAGGACAGGTGACCGTTCATGATCCGCCGGGAGATGGCGTTGATCACCTCGATCCGTTTGGTGGTGCTGCGGCTCATCATGAAACCGCCCAGCAGCGCGAGCGCCAGGGTGATGCCCATGCCCCAGTTGATGGCGCGCTCGATCAGGCGCTTGAGAGTGGTGAGTTCCTGGACGTCGCGTCCGACCAGCAGGCGCAACCCGCCCTGCACCTCGAACACGCGGGCCCGCGCCAGGCGCTCGGAGCCTTTCCAGCCCACCTTGTCGTCCAGGGTGAAGTTGATCCAGCCGTTCTGGATCTGGGCTTCTTCCGGCCAGGTACTGAGGTTACCGGCCAGCTTGAGATAATCGTCGGTGGCCAGCAGGTAGAGGGATTTGGCGTTGGGATCCCGGGCCACCCGCTCCCGGATGATGGTGATGAGGCCGTTGACGCCACGGCCCCGGTACTGCTCGGCCAGACCGGCGATTTCCGCCTCGATGGTTTCATCCGTCTGTTCGGTCATGAAACCGGCGGTTCGCCAGTAGATAAACGCCAGCAACAGGAATACGGAGGTGGCGAAAACCACCATGTAAAGCAGGGCCAGCTGAAAGGTGGAGGTTTTGAGCTGACTAAGTATCTTCACGCAACATGTATCCTGCGCCCCGCACCGTTTGCAGCAACGGCGTATCGAATTCCTTGTCGATCTTTGCGCGCAGCCGGCTGATGTGGACGTCGATCACGTTGGTCTGGGGATCGAAGTGATAGTCCCACACCTTCTCCAGCAGCATGGTTCGGGTCACCACCTGGCCGGCGTTGCGCATCAGGTATTCCAGCAGTCGGAATTCCCGGGGCTGAACGTCGATGTTCTGGCCGGACCGCTTGACCGTACGGGCCAGCAAATCCATTTCCAGGTCCGCCACGCGCAGCACGGTTTCTGTTTCCGGCGACTGGCGGTTACGGCGCACCAGGGCGTCGATCCGGGCCAGCAGCTCGGTGAACGAGAACGGCTTGGTCAGGTAGTCGTCACCGCCGCCTCGCAAACCTTCGACGCGGTCGTCCACGTCGCCCAGGGCGCTGAGGATCAGCACCGGCACGCTGTTACCGGTGGCCCGAACCGTCTTGATGATGTTCAGACCGTCCATGCCCGGCAGCATCCGGTCGACAATCATGATGTCGTAGTCTTCGCTCGCTGCCAGCATCAGCCCGTCTTTGCCGTCAGCCGCGTGATCGACGACGAAGTCGGACTCCTTCAGTCCCTTGACGAGGTAGGTTGCTACATCATGATCGTCTTCAATTACCAGCGCTCTCACCGGTCAGGCCTCCCGCAATGCGTGAATGGAATGACTACAGAGTACGAACCGCTACATTAAACAGCCAGTTAACATCTTGTAAGAGGGTGTCGCAAATGGCGACGGTCAGCTCATGACGACGCACCCAGCCAGGACAGGCTGGCCGATGTGGCACCGCTGGGGTGGTACTCCGCGCTGACCCACCCACTATAGCCTATTTCGTCCAGGGTACTGAAAATTCTGTCAAAATTTATCTCACCGGTGCCGGGCTCGTGGCGGCCGGGATTGTCGGCGAACTGGATATGACCGATGTCGGGTAAATAGCGCTCCAGCGATCGGATCAGATCGCCGGACATGATCTGCATGTGGTACAGGTCATACTGCAAGGCAATGTTCGGTTCATCCGCCGCCTCAATCATGGCCAGGGTTTTCTCGGCCGTGTCCAGGAAGAAGCCGGGCATGTCCACCCGGGAATTGATGGCTTCCACCGTCAGGGTGATCCCGGCCGGCGCCAGCTGTTGCGCCGCCCAGCGCAGGTTGGCCACCAGGGTATCCCGCGCCACCCCGTCATCCAGACCGACGGGTTTGATGCCCGCCAGGCAGTTCAGGCGCGTGCATTCCAGTGCCCCGGCGTAGTCGAGTGCCCGGGCTACGCCCTCACGGAACGCATCCACCCGGTCCGGCAGGCAGGCGATGCCCCGCTCCCCGGCGGCCCAGTCACCGGGTGGCAGGTTGAACAGCACCTGGGTCAACCGATGATCTTTCAGGCGGGCCTGCAATTCGTGGACGGGCCATTCGTAGGGAAACAGGTACTCGACGCCCCTGAAGCCATCCGATGCGGCCGCTTCAAAGCGATCCAGAAAAGGCAGCTCCGTATACAGCAGGGTCAGGTTGGCAGCGAAGCGCGGCATGGCTTACTTCCGGTTGGCTTTGGCCCGTGGCGGCAGGTCCGGATCGGACATCTGCACGCCGTTGAGATGCTCCAGCGCCAACAACAGGCCGCTGTGGTCCGCTTCGCCCTGGCCATTGGCGATCAGGGACAGGTATTCGTCGTGGGTGCGCTGCGCCAGCGGCAGGGTCAGGTTCTCCGCGCGGGCCTCGTCGAGGATCATGCGCATGTCCTTGAGCTGGATGCGCGAAGGCGCGCCCGGGTCAAAACGGCGGTCGATCATGCGCTGGCCGTGCAGCTCCAGGATGCGGCTGCCGGCAAACCCGCCCATCAGGGCCTCGCGCACCGCCGCCGGATCCGCCCCACCCCGGGCGGCCAGCATCAGCGCCTCTGATACCGCGCCGATGGTGATGCCGACGATGGCCTGGTTGGCCAGCTTGGCCAGTTGCCCGCTGCCCGCCGGGCCGATGTGCGTCACCTTGCCCAAACGTTCAAGCACCGGGCGAGCCTGTTCCAGCGTTGACGCCTCGCCCCCGGCCATAATGCTCAGGCTGGCGGCTTCCGCCCCGACCGTACCCCCGGACACCGGTGCATCCAGGTAGCCCACATCGCAAGCCAGACAGCGTTCGGCGTGGTCGCGGGCCAGCGATGGTTGTACCGAACTCATGTCGATCACGATGCTGCCCGGCCGCAGCGCATCGATCACGCCCTGGTTCACCAGCACATCGTCCACCACCGGGCCGTTTTCCAGCATGGTGATGACAATGTCCGCTCCGGCGACAGCGTCTGTTGGGGAGTCTACGACGGCGGCGCGCTCGGCGAAGGGGGCGCACTTGCTGCGGGTGCGGTTCCACAGGGTCATGGGGTAGCCGGCCTGAAGCAGGTTCTCGGTCATGGGCGCCCCCATGAGGCCGATTCCGAGGAAGGCAATACGAGGTTGGGTCATAGCAACGGGCTTTCCGGGCAGTGGAAAAGTCCCGATGATAACGGATTGCGGGGGACTCTGCCGACGGGCACGGGTTACCCCCCACAAACAAAAACGCCACGGACCATCACGGCCGTGGCGTTTTTCGGTTCAGATCGCGTGCGATCAGGCGACTTCAGGCTCGCCCATCTGCAACCGGATCTTCTTCATGGCGTTCTTCTCGAGCTGTCGAATCCGTTCGGCAGACACGCCGTACTTGTCCGCCAGCTCATGCAACGTGGACTTGCTCTCGCTCAACCAACGCTCACGCAGGATGTCCTGGCTGCGCTCATCGAGGCCGGACAGCGCGCTCATCAGGCGACTGTTGGAATCCTCCGTCCAGTCGGACTGCTCCAACTGCTTGGCCGGGTCGCTGCGACGGTCTTCCAGATAATAGGCCGGCGCCTGATAGGCGTTATCGTCGTCATCGTCCATCGGACCGTCGAACGCCGTATCCTGTGAGGCCAGACGGCCCTCCATCTCGCGCACGACCTTGGGCTCCACACCCAGATCCTCGGCGACCCGGTTGAGTTCGTCGTGCGTCAACCACGCCAGGCGCTTCTTCTGACTGCGCAGGTTGAAGAACAGTTTGCGCTGCGCCTTGGTGGTCGCGACTTTCACGATGCGCCAGTTGCGCAGGATAAACTCGTGAATCTCGGCCTTGATCCAGTGCACGGCAAACGACACCAGACGCACCCCGTATTCTGGGTTGAAGCGTTTGACGGCCTTCATCAGGCCGACGTTGCCTTCCTGGATCAGATCCGACTGAGCCAGTCCGTAACCGGAGTAACTGCGGGCAATGTGCACGACAAAGCGCAGATGGGACATCACCAGACGACGCGCCGCTTCCAGGTCATTGTCCTGATGCAGGCGTTCGGCCAGTTCCTTTTCTTCAGCGGCGGACAGCATCGGGATGCTGCTTGCGGCCTGGATGTAGGCCTCAAGATTCGCACCCGGAACCATTCGATCTGTCAGCTGTAAGCTTGTACCCATGCTTTTCCTCCGCAACGTGGCGACCCACTAATATAGCAATCATTGTTATGACCGCCAAGTCGCCTGAAAGTTCCATGCCTTCAGGAATGAAACCTTCAATATCAATGTGTTGGCTCGATTTCGACGTGTCGGACCGGCAATAAAACGGTCACCACCAACACTTTCGTTACTCTGTTGTACCGGTCACCGGCAAAATCGACTATACGGTGAACCCGAAACGGCCCCGGCATCAGCCGGCCGTCGCACGGGCTTCAATCTGGTTGGGTTCGATCGCCTCAAGATGGCGCTTTACGGCCAGCCAGGCGCCCATCCACCCTAACAGCACTGACACCATCAGCAAGCCCAGCGTGCCATCCCAGGACAAGCCGCTCAGTTCAAATTCGCTGCGATACAGACTCGCCAGCCGCTGGACCGGGCCGCTCATCCACCACAGGGTTACCTGCAGCAGGATAAAGGCCACGATACCGCCACCCAGGCCATACCAGACGCCGGTATACAGGAACGGCCGACGCACGAAAGCGTCGGTGCCCCCCACCAGTTTGGCCACCAGGATTTCATCGCGCCGGTTTTCGATGGCCAGTCGAATGGTGTTGCCGATCACCAGGATCACCGCCGCCGCCAGCAGTAGCCCCAACGCCCAGACCCCGCGCCCCAGCAGGTCGGTAATGGTGTTGAGCCGTTGCAGCCAGCCCAGATCCACCTGGACCCGGGCCACGTCTTTCAGATCTTCCAGTGCCACCATCAGCTTCTGCATGCCAATCTGGTTGCGGACGGACTCGTCCGGCGTCAGCAGCAGGGTGTGCGGCAGCGGGTTTTCATCCAGGTAGTCCAGCGCATCGGCCAGACCCGACGACGCCCGGAATTCTTTCAGGGCCTCGTCCTTGGTGATCACCGTCACGTCGGTGACATCCGGCCGGCTGGCGACCTGGGCCCGCAGACGATCGAGATCATCCGTGGTGGCGGACTGGTCCAGATAGACGGTCACCCGGGCGGTGCTCTCCCAACCGGCGCTCACGCCCTGCAAACTGGTCAGCAGCAGCAACAACCCCACTGGCAGGGCCAGCGCGATGCCCATCACCAGCCAGGTCATCAGGCTGGCAACCGGCGCCCGCCACAGGCGCTCGGCGCTGTCGCGGGCGGTCTTGCGATGATGCAGCAGGTAACTGCCCAGCAGTTCCTTCCAGGGAGAACGGGTGGAGGCGGCTCCGCGGGCCCGACGTTCAGTGGCCATACAGCGCCTCCTCGTCCGGCATGGCGTCGCCCGAGGTCATCTCGCCGTTGCGCAGGGTCAGAACGCGCCGGCGCATGTGCCGGATCAGGGCGATGTCGTGACTGGCAATCAGGACGGTGACACCCACCTGACTGAACTGCTCGAACAGGTGCATGATGTCCGCCGACAATTCCGGATCCAGGTTACCGGTGGGCTCATCCGCCAGCAGCAGTGGCGGCTTGTTGACCACGGCGCGGGCGATGCCCACTCGCTGCTGCTCCCCGCCGGAGAGCTGGATCGGGTTCATCTTCTCTTTGTTGAGCAGGCCCACCTTATCCAGGGCCGCCCGCACCCGGCGACCGATTTCCCGGTGCGGCACACCGGTCACTTCCAGCGGCATGGCCACGTTGTCGAAAACCGTGCGGTCGAACAGCAACTGGTGGTTCTGGAACACGACGCCGATGTGGCGGCGAATGAAGGGAATCTGGCGGCGCGGCAGCTGGTTCAGGCGTTGGCCACCGACGATAACGTGTCCGCCGGTGGGCCGCTCCATCAGCATGATAAGTTTGAGCAGGGTACTCTTGCCGGCGCCGGAATGGCCGGTCAGGAAAGCCAGCTCGCCCCGATTCATCGCGAAGCTGACGGCTTTCAGGGCCGTGTGCCCGCCTTCATAGCGTTTGCTGACTTTCTCGAACTCGATCAACTGCTTGTTTCCTGTCTGGAAATACGTGCCCGGCCCGGCCGCGCGAGGACGGCCTCATCGCCGGCCACTCCCGTTTATTCGTCGAAAAGCGCCTCGACAAAGGATTCGGCATCAAACGGACGCAGGTCTTCCGCCTGTTCGCCCACGCCGATGTAGCGAATCGGCAGTTTCAGTTGGCGCGCCACGGCAAAGATAATACCGCCCTTGGCGGTGCCGTCGAGCTTGGTCAGGGTGATGCCACTGACACCAACGGCCTGCTGAAACACCTGCGCCTGGCTCAGGGCATTCTGACCGGTTCCGGCATCCAGTACCAGCATCACTTCATGGGGGGCGGAATCGTCCAGCTTCTTCATCACCCGGACGACCTTCTCCAGCTCGGACATCAGGTTGTCCTTGTTCTGCAGACGGCCCGCCGTATCGGCGATCACCACGTCGACACCGCGGGACTGGGCGGACTGCACCGCGTCGTAGATCACTGAGGCGCTGTCGGCGCCGGTGTGTTGGGCGACCACGGGCACTTCGTTTCGCTCGCCCCAGACCTGCAGCTGCTCCACCGCCGCCGCACGGAAGGTATCGCCGGCCGCCAGCATGACGGACTTACCCTCGGCCTTGAACTTGCGGGCCATCTTGCCAATCGTCGTGGTCTTGCCGACACCGTTGACGCCGACCACCAGCATGACGAACGGTTTCTTGCCGGTGTCGATATTGAGCGGCTCGGTACTGTCCACCAGCAGGTCCCGCAGATCATTCTTCAAGGCCTCGCGCACCGCCTGACCGTCCTTGAGCTGCTTGCGCTCCAGCTTGTCGGTCAGGGACCCGATGATCTCGGTGGTCGCGGTGATGCCCACATCCGCGGTCAGCAGCGTGGTTTCGATCTCTTCAAGCAGGTCCTCGTCCACCGATTTGCCGGTGCTGAACAGATCGGACAGGCCGGACGACAGGTTGGCGCGGGTCTTGCCCAGGCCGCTCTTGATGCGCTGGAAAACACTCGCGGACGATTCCGGTTCAGGGACGGGCTCAGGCGCCGGCTTTTCCGGCTCGACCGCCGGTTCCGGGGCGGGCGTTTCTGCTTCGGCTTCCGCTTCGACCGTTTCGGTAACCGCTGGCGTCTCGGCAGGCGTGGCTCCGGCCTGGGGCTGAGGTTCACGCTGCGGAACTGCCTTGGGACGCGGACGCGCCCGGCGGCGATTCACCAGTTCCACAACAAATACAAGCACCAGCAGGACCAGAAGTCCTGTCATAATCCACTCTGCCTTCATCTTTTGCAGTTCCGTCGGTCAAGAGGTGAGAAATCGAAGGTGTCACTACACCGGGCGCGGCGCCCGGGACACGCCGTCAGAGCCGCGTATTCTAGCGAGCTGACCAATGATCGTCCAAATTGATGGCGGTTTTGGTTAGACTGCGCGCGTCTAAACCCATCGGTGGAGCTCTTAACGACCATGCCACGCAAGCCGAACCGAAAAAACGGCCGACCTCCGGCCCGACGCCGTGCCATCCAAGCCACCGTCCAGGACACGGGTGAACTCCGCCTCATCGGCGGCGACTGGCGCAGCCGGCGCCTGACCTTTCCCGCCGTGGGCGGCGTCCGACCAACACCCTCACGGGTCCGCGAAACCCTGTTCAACTGGCTGATGCCGGTGGTCCCCGGCGCAAGTTGCCTGGACCTGTTCGCCGGCAGCGGCGTCCTGGGACTGGAAGCCCTGTCCCGCGGGGCCCGCGAAGCGGTGTTCGTGGATCACACCCGGGCCCTGTGCGACGCCCTGAAAGCCAACCTGGCCCGGCTTAAGTCCGATACCGGCCGGGTCGTCTGCCAGGATGTCGCCGGCTTTCTGGGGCAGACCGCGGACGCGCCATTCGACCTGCTCCTGATGGATCCGCCGTTTCGCGAGAACTGGCTGGACCGGCTGCTCCCGCTGATTGTCGACAACGGCTGGGTCGCCGACGGCAGCTGGGTGTATATCGAGCATGAGAGCGAACGGAGCCAGGTGGTGGTGCCATCCAACTGGTCACTGCATCGGGAGAAAGTCGCCGGTCAGGTGTGCTACCGGCTGTACAAGGTAGGTGCTTGATCCGGTTCTGATCCGGCTGCGCGCAGCCGGATCAGACCGGGATTCAATCAGGATGCCGGGCGCAGGGCGTAGGACTTCAGGTGCGCGGCAAACTCTTCCAGGTAGCGAATACCGCTTTCTTCGGCGTCGCGGCACCATTCCGCCAGCGCGTGCAGTTTGTCCTGCGGCTTCAGGCCACGGCGGCGCCACAGCGCCTGCAGCTCGTGACTCTTGTCGTAGATCTGACGCAGCACGGCGTTGCGTTCCAGCAGCGATTCCAGCTTTTTCTGGTCGTGCGGCTTGATTAGAGAACTCTCCCGCGACAGCAGCTTGCGGGCCTTGCTGTACAACGGCTTGATGTCTTCTTCCATCACCTGCTTCTGCTGGCGCAGGACCGGCTCCAGCACGCGCTTGCGATACTGGCGCATGATGTCGAAGCGGTTGTTGGCGATCGCCTGCACGGTTTCCACGTCCATATCCAGCTTGCCCGGTACGCGGTGCGCAATCGGACGATAGCCTTTCGGCTTGGCCAGGCGGAAGAACTGGAACAGGCGGATATAGCCCCAGCCAATATCCACTTCGTACCAGCGACGCGACAGCTTGGACGAGTTCGGATAGGTGTGGTGGTTATTGTGCAGCTCCTCACCGCCGATGATCAGACCCCAGGGCACGATATTGCGGGCGTTGTCGCTGCATTCGAAATTACGGTAGCCGAAATAGTGGCCAATGCCGTTGATCACGCCGGCCGCCCAGAGCGGGATCCACATCATCTGAATCGCCCAGATCCAGATGCCATTGACGCCAAACAACGCCAGATCAATCACCGCCATCAAGACGATGCCCATCAATTTATGCGGGGTGTAGACCTTGCGTTCAATCCAGTCTTCCGGGGTGCGCTGGCCATAGCGGGCCAGGGTTTCCGGCGTGGCGGCTTCCTGATACAGCTCGGCGCCTTCGGCCAGCACTTTTTTCAGACCCTTGACCACCGGACTGTGGGGATCGTCTTCGGTTTCACACGTGGCGTGGTGCTTGCGGTGGATGGCGGTCCATTCCTTGGTGTTCTGGCCGGTGGTCAGCCACAGCCAGAAGCGGAAGAAATGCGCCAGTGCCGGGTGCAGATCCAGCGAGTTGTGCGCCGAATGCCGGTGCAGGTAAAGGGTGACGCTGACGATGGTCACGTGAGTGAGTCCCAGTACCACCAGCACCAGCTGCCAGGCCGGGAGGTCCAGGAGACCGTTGTACCACATAGGATGTTTCCTCGAAGAAATAACGCGGGCGAAAAGACGTTCCGTATCTCTCCGCGATGGAACCTGACAAATCAGAGACCGCGTGAAAGCGCGCCAAACGCCTTTGTCTTCACGCCATCTCGCACTCAGGAGCCTTTCTTATACCGCCAATAGTTGAGGAACTCCTGGACGTTCGCAGTCTAGCGTACAGCTGTAAGCTACAACAAGCCTCGCAGCCCAATCCATGTCTATTTTGTGACCAGTCGCGAGTCTTTGTAAGTCTCGATTACAGTCGGTACGGAAAGCCGGCCATGGGGCACCCGGGCGTTTGACTTCCCGCCCCCGTAGGCGACAATCCGCATCCTGAACTGCCCGTGACCGAGGAGTCGACCTTGCCTGAACTGCCCGAAGTGGAAACCACCCGACGCGGTATTGCCCCTTTCCTGGAAAACCGGGTAATCCGCAGTGCCCGGGTGCACGAGCCACGCCTGCGCTGGCCGATTCCCGACGATCTGGCCCAGCGTCTGACCGGTGCCACGCCGCGGCAGGTAGACCGGCGCGCCAAGTACCTGCTGGTGCGTTTCGATAACGGCACGCTGATGATCCACCTGGGCATGTCCGGCAGCCTGCGCATCGTGACCGACGGTACGCCCCGCCTGACCCATGACCACGTGGAACTGGAGCTGGGCGACAACCGGTGGCTGCGTTACAACGATCCGCGCCGGTTCGGGGCCTGGTTGTGGAGCGACGATCCCGACGCGCATCCCCTGATCAGCCACCTGGGCCCGGAACCGCTGGATCCGGTGGCGTTTACCGGCTATCAGCTCTACCGGCAGTCCCGCGGGCGCAGCACCGCCATCAAGTCCTTCATCATGGACAGTCGCATTGTAGTCGGGGTAGGGAACATTTACGCCAATGAAGCGCTCCACATGGCCGGCATTCACCCGGGCCGGGCCGCCGGCCGCATTGGACGGGACCGGATGGTCCGCCTGGTGGAGGCCATCCGGGAAATTCTCACGGCCGCCATCCTGATGGGCGGCACCACCCTGCGGGATTTCGTCAACAGCGACGGCAAGCCGGGCTACTTTGCCCAGTCCCTGAACGTGTACGGCCGCGGTGGCGAACCCTGCAGCCAGTGCGGAACCACCCTGAAGGAAATCCGGCTGGGACAGCGCTCTACGGTGTATTGCCCCCGCTGCCAGCGCTAAAGCGAAGCGCGTAACGTGTCACACTGAGTGACAGAAAAACGTTTGAAATCACGGCACCATGAGCCATAGTTAACCCATCTGAACCAGAAAACCGGCGTCCTGCCCCGGATGGCCGGACGGTATTCCGGAATTTCCAGGAGAATCAGCAATGTCCAAGTTTGCACGTGTTTTCGTCATGACCCTCGCCGTCAGCCTGATGGGCTTTTCCTCCCTGGGCTACGCCAACCCCGTCGAAGAAGAGCCGTCCGCCTTCGCCATGACCGCCGATGCCCTGTTCGCTCGCCCGGTCCTGCTGGCCACGACGATCGTTGGCGGTGCGGTGTATGTAGTGTCCCTGCCCTTCTCGCTGCTGGGCGGTAATGCCAAGGAAGCGGGCGAGACGCTGTTCCTGGGACCGGCAGAAGCCACGTTTGTCCGTTGTCTGGGCTGCACCCAGTCCGGCCGCAAGCAGGACACTGTCGCCAACACCCAGTAACGTCGCGGCAAGGCCCTATTGCCCCGACCCGGGATCTGCGGCAGGCTTGAATATCACTCTCTGATATCGGGCCTGCCCCATGATCGATTGGTCAGCGCTGGACACGGTGTTCCTGGATATGGACGGAACACTGCTGGACCTGCACTTCGACAGCCACTTCTGGCTCGACCACCTGCCCCGTCGTTACGCTGAACTCAAATCCGTGAGCCACGCGGCGGCGCGCGAGCACATCATCCCCCAGATCGAATCGGAAAAAGGCTCCCTGCAGTGGTACTGCGTGGACTACTGGAGCGATCGCCTGGATGTGGACATCACCGCCCTCAAGCGCGAAGTCGCCGATCGCATCAACTACCGCCCGCATGCGGAATCGTTCATGGGGAAACTGCGTGACAGCGGCCGCCGCAGCGTGATCGTCACCAACTGCCACCCCAAACCGCTGGCCCTGAAACTTGAAAAAACCGGCCTCGACCGCCATGTCGATCGAATCCTGTCGACCCACGACTTCGGACGCCCGAAAGAGGACATCCGGTTCTGGGCCGATCTGGCGGCAGTCGAGCCCTATCGGGCCGAACGCACGCTGATGGTGGACGACAATCTGTCGGTCCTGGCCAGCGCCCGGCAAGCCGGCATTGGCCAGCAGTTGGCCATCCTGGCGCCCGACAGCCGGGAACCGGTGCGCGCGGCCCAGGCCGGGACGCCGTCGATTGCTCACTTTGATGAAATCCTGGCGGATATTTCACCCGTCCCCATGCCGGGTTGATCGCGTTATAATCAAGTAAGGATCGTCGGCGGGCACACCGACACAGATACACCCGGCTACCGGAGCATCATGAGTTCAGCAGAAACCAATGACCGGGTGCGGCTCGACAAGTGGCTCTGGGCCGCACGCTTCTACAAGACCCGAACCATCGCCAAGGAAGCCATCGAAGGCGGCAAGGTTCATTACAACAGTCAGCGCACCAAGCCGGGTAAACCGGTGGAAGTGGGCGCGCGGCTGCGGCTGAGACTGGGTCATCAGGAAAAGGAAGTCATTGTCGACGACATCAGCGACCGTCGGCGCGCGGCTCCGGAAGCGCAGAAGCTCTACCACGAGACCGCGGAGAGCGAGAAGAAGCGCGAAGAGATCGCCTGGCAGCGCAAGACCATGCAGGCCGCCCAGTTGCCGCCGGCACGGCGCCCGACCAAGAAAGATCGCCGGGACTTGCAGCGTTTCCGGGATCAGCACGGGCTCTGACAGCAATCATTTGACGCCTTTTACCCCCTATTCAAGATGAGGTCTTGATTCCATGGCTTTGGACGATCAGTTCCAACGATTCCTTTTTGAAGACAGCCAGGTCCGCGGCGAGTGGGTCCGCCTGTCCGGCAGCTTCCAGGAGATCATCTCCCAGTCCGCCTACCCCGAGCGCATCCAGCACCTGCTGGGGGAAACCCTGGCGGCCAGCGTGCTGCTGTCCGGCACGCTCAAGTTTGAAGGGACCCTGTCCATCCAGGCCCAGGGCGAAGGTCCGGTCCGCATGCTGATGGCCGAATGCAGTCACGACCGCGCGATTCGCGGCATCGCCCGCTACGACACCCAGCCGGCCGGCGAAAGTCTCGACGAGCTGCTTGGCGAAGGCCGCATGGCGATCACCATCACCCCGGACCAGGGCCAGCGCTACCAGGGCGTGGTGCCGCGGGAGCACGACAACCTGTCCGCCTGTCTGGAAGAGTATTTCGAACGTTCGGAGCAGATCGACACTCGGTTGTTCCTGTTTGCCGACGGCAAACAGGCCGCCGGCCTCATGCTGCAGCGTCTGCCGGGCGACAAGTCGCTGGACGACGACCTGTGGCAACGCGTCGGCCATCTCGCCAGCACGGTCAAGGCGGATGAAATGCTCGGACTGGACAGCCAGACCGTCCTGAACCGCCTGTTCCACGAAGAAACCCTGCGTGTTTTCGATTCGGAAACGGTGCGTTTCCAGTGCAGCTGCTCCCGGGAGCGGACACTGGCGGCACTGGAATCCGTTGGTCAGGACGAGTGCTACAGCATTCTCGATGAGCAGGAAACCATCGAGATGGACTGCCAGTTCTGCCATACGCAGTACCGCTTTGACCGCAACGATATCGACCAACTGTTCCACGGTCATTCACTGCACTGATCGGGATGGCCTGGATACCATCGGATCCAGGCTTCCCGGAATGTAACAGAACAGTTGCAAACAGGCTCCCCAACGTTGTGCAAATTGGCCGTAAAGCCCTCAACCATGCACCTTTGCGGGCAGTCGTTTTTTAATCAGGTCTCTGGCATAATAGCGCGCCTGTGCGAACCCGATTGTTCATAAAACCGTCAGTTTCTGAGCCGGGCCGTTCCCGGGACGACGTCGGATCGAGCAATGCCGAAACCACCTAGGGCGAGGTTGAAGTGAGTAACACCTACACTGATTTGAGTGCAGCAAGACTGGTCGAACTGGCGCTGGAGCGCAACGAAGGCCGGCTGGCTGCGAACGGGTCTCTGGTCGTCAAGACCGGCAAACGGACGGGCCGTTCTCCGATGGACCGTTTTATCGTCGAAGAACCCAGCACCTCCGACGCCATCCACTGGGGCCCGATCAACCGCCCGTTCGATGCCGACAAGTTCGACGCGCTGTGGGATCGTGTGGAAGCTTACCTGGCGGACAAGACCCAGTTTGTCTCCAACGTCCACGTGGGCTCGGATCCGGAGCACTACCTGCCGGTCAAGATGACCACCGAAACCGCGTGGCAGAACCTGTTCGGCCGCACCCTGTTCATCCGTCCGGAGAGCTTCAACCCGGCGGACAAGCAGGAATGGCAGATCCTCAACGCCGCCGGTTTCCAGTGCGACCCGGAGCGTGACGGTACCAACAGCGACGGCACCGTGATGATCAACTTTGCCAAGCGCAAGGTCCTGATCGCCGGTATGCACTACGCCGGAGAAATGAAGAAGGCCATGTTCTCCGTGCAGAACTTCCTGCTGCCGGAAAAAGACGTGCTGCCAATGCACTGCTCGGCCAACGTCGGCGAAGACGGCGAAACCTGCCTGTTCTTCGGCCTGTCCGGCACCGGCAAGACCACCCTGTCCGCCGACCCGGATCGTTATCTGATCGGTGACGACGAGCACGGCTGGGGTCCGGGCACGGTCTTCAACATCGAAGGCGGCTGCTACGCCAAGTGCATCGACCTGAGCCAGAAGAACGAACCGATCATCTGGGACGCCATCCGTTTTGGCGCCATCGTCGAGAACGTGGTGATCGACGACGAGACCCGCGAGCCGGACTACACCGACGTCTCCCTGACCGAAAACTCCCGCTGCGCCTACCCGCTGGAGCACGTGGAGAAGCGGGTCATCGAGAATCGCGCCGGTGAGCCGTCCGCGATCGTTTTCCTGACCTGCGACATGACCGGCGTCCTGCCCCCGGTGTCCCTGCTGAATAAAGAAGCGGCGGCCTATCACTTCCTGAGCGGCTACACCGCGCTGGTGGGCTCCACCGAAATGGGCTCCTCCTCCAAGCTGAAGTCCACCTTCTCCACCTGTTTCGGCGCGCCGTTCTTCCCGCGTCCGGCCGGCGTCTACGCCGAGCTGCTGATGAAGCGGATGGAAGAGTTCGGCAGCAAGGTCTATCTGGTCAACACCGGCTGGACCGGCGGCCCCTACGGTGTCGGCGAGCGTTTCAGCATCCCGACCACCCGCGCCATCATCAGCGCCATCCAGAACGGCGACCTGGAAGGTGCCGAAACCGAGCACCTGGACAAGCTGAACCTGGACGTGCCGAAAGAAGTCCCGGGCGTGGACAGCAAACTGCTGAACCCGCGCAACACCTGGAGCGACCCGGCCGAATACGACGCCAAGGCCCAGGAGCTGATCAACCAGTTCGTCGACAACTTCACCAAGTTCGACGTCTCCGACGCCATCGTGGCGGCAGGCCCCAAAGCCTGATCGGAAGCTGGTTTACGAGGCGCCCAATGGGCGCCTTTTTTGTGCCCAACGATGCATGAATACGCTCGCGGAGAGGTAGGTTGGCGCTGACGCAGGAAGCCCAACAATGAGCGGGCACCAGACGTTCCCGTTATCGCGAGACAGGCTTGGAGCATGGGTTCTCGAAAGCCGGCTTGGCGACCATTGGATTGGATGAGATTGGCCTCAAACCCGCCCTATTGGGCTTCCTGCGTCAGCGCCAACCTACGAAGCTATCGCATTCATTGCCGACCATGATCGATGTATCCGGTGACGCTTGAAGCGCTAATTTCGAGGTTTATGGGAAGCGCATGATTACCCTTGCCGGAGGATGGACAAGGACGTCCCGGTCGTATTAGCCGGCCAGGGACGGCCGTCTAATACAGCGTAGGCAAGGGTATTCCTGCGTTTCCCTGGCACGAGCTGGCAACCCTGGAATTTGACTCACCACATTTGAGAGAGGCATGTCGGGGCCCTTACGGGCCCTCCGAAGCTAAAGCGTCGGCTACACAAGAGTCACTCCCGAGGAATCCTTGAATCACGCATAAAACGCCAACGGCACAAACGCCACCAACAGCAACGCAATGCCCATGACAATCAACGGCATGATGATCCGCTCATGGCGCTGATAGAAGGTGCCGGTCTGGGCCATGGCCGCAGAGACTTCCGCTTCGCCCACCACCTGCCGGGTCAGCAGATGGTTGAGCGCCACCGGCGGGCTCAGGTAACCCAGTTCGAAGGCCACCAACGTGGTCATCCAGAAGTGGATCGGGTTGATGCCGCTGCTGTAGGCGATGGACGCCACGGTCGCACTGACCAGGATCACGGCACCAAACGCATCCATGATCATCCCCAGCACCACCAACACCAGCACCATCAGCACCATCGCCGCCCAGGGGCTGGCGAAGGACTGTGGGAACAGAGACATGATCTCGGCCCGCTCGATCACCCCGCCAATACTGACCGACAGCCCCAGCAACAGCAGCAACGCCCCGATTTCCGACGTCGTATCGTTGGTGGCCCCGCGGATACTGCGCTCGATGCCCTGATGATTCACGCGATCGCCGTCGGCGTGGCGGGCCCGTTTCAGGGTGATGTGCTCGTAGACCAGGATCGCCAGCATGATCACCGGCAGGATGCGCGGCGCCGAGAATTCGTCCATGCCCACATCCAGCGCCCAGCGGTAGAACAGCACCACACCGGCAATCACCAGCACGTAGGGCACCAGCGGCACCAACTGGCGCAGCATGGCCGGCAGCGCCTCGCCGGCCGGCGCCAGCTTGAGCGGGCTTTGCCGGTTGGCACTCAGGGAAATGGCCAGGAACAGCACGGCGGTCAGCAGGAATACCCAGACGCCCCAGCCGAACAGATCGTCCGTGGTCACCTCCCGGTTCAGGTAGGCGATCACCACCACCAGCAGACAGGGCCGCAACACCACACCCAGCGAGCCGGACATGGCGGTGGCGGCGAGCGCCAGATGACGCCGGGCCCCGGCCGCCCGCAGCTCGCTGTAGATCACCGCGCCGGCCGCGATCACGAAGATCCCGGACGCCCCGGTGTAGGCCGTGGGCACCGCCGCCACGATCACCGCGACCACCGCCAGCATTTCAGGTGGCATGCGCCAGGGCCGGAACACATTGAACACCAGCGTCGCCAGCCGCGTCTGCTTGAGCATCATGCCCACCCAGACATACAGCGCCACATTCAGGAACATGTCGGACAGTTCCATCATCTTGTCGAGATAAACCCCGATGCCCGCGGCGTGCCCCACCACAGCAAAATAGGTGCCCGAGATCAGGCACATGCCGGTATACAGCGGCACGGCGAGTCCCGCCTTGACCAGGTCCCCGCCCGGTTTCAGGTCGGCGGGCGGCCGCGCCAGGCGATAGAGGCTGACCATCGTCAGGGCCAGGAAGCCGGCGATCCACAGGTCGTGCAGGATTTCCCGCTCCAAGGTGATGTCCGAGCCCGCATCATGGGAGGTCTGTCGGTACAACAGGCTGGAGCCCAGCAGCATGACGTTGGCCACGGTCTGCAGGAAATACGACAGGGTGTAGTCCAGACGGGTCTCGATGGCCCGCATGGCGATGTGATGACGGGTGAGCGTGGCGGTGGCGGCGCACAGCATCACCAGGACCACGAGGATGTAGCGCTGGGACGTCAGGCCCAGCGCAATGAGATCGGCGACAAACCCTTCCACCGCCCGATAGGCTTTCAGCCCCGGCGTCATCTGGCCCTGCAGGCTGGCGTAGTCGGCGTGCTTCTCCCGGCACAGGGCGACGGCGTTCTCCACCGCCGCACGCACATCGGCCGGGTTCACCGTCTGTTCGCCGAGCAGGCCCATCAGCGGGTCATCCGCCGCCTTACGGGAGTCAGCCAGTTTGCGCTCGACCTCGGTGTCGATGTCCCGGTTCGGATTGCAACCGGGTTCCACTGGATCCGACCGCAGCTTGTAGTACCCACTCCAGAGCTGCTCGCCACCGCGCAGCATCTGGTTGTGGATATCGCTGCTGGTGGAGAAGATCACCACCAGCAACAACAGCAGGCACGCCGGCAGCGAGGAAAACCACTCCAATCCGGTTCGCGCGGCCGTTCGCTGGGTCATTACGGTTGCAGACATCGAGATCGAGCCTTATCGGTTTACGGTGTTGTTCGCCCTATTCGGCGGCGAGGGCGCATTCCGCCCGTGTCGCATCGTCCTTGCAGCGGATGGCCCGCATCAGCTTGAGAGCGCGCGCATCGTAGGTGCCGGCGTCGCGCAGGCTGACGCGGACCTCGCCCAGCATGCGGTCGTAGTCCGCCACCTGCTGCTGGGTCGGATGCATCCAGGTGGATGCCGGAATGTCCTTCTCTGCCTGCTGGATCAGGCCGTAGGCTTCGTCCACCCGGGACAGCGCGTAGGCCCGCATGCGATCGCCGTAGTTGTCGGGAAAGCGGTCACGATGGTCGATCATCTGGAACGTCATCTGCGCCAGGCGGTACTGGTAAATGCCACCGTCCGGATTGACGCCCTTGTAGAGTTCCAGCGGCTGGTAGGCTACCGCCGGCGCGTAGGCCAGGTCGACGCTGCCGTTATTGAACTTGCCGGCAAAGTTGGCGGAGTTGGCGCCCACCACCGAGGCGCCCACGTGACGCACCATGGTGACCGCGGCGTTGTCGTAATCCAGCGTGGCGATCTTCTTGCCCTGCAGCTCTTCCACGGTGTCGACGTTGCGGTCCCGGATGAACAGGTAGATGGAGCCCGCTGGCAGGATGCCCACGACCTCGTAATTGTCCTTCTGCAGGAGGCTGGCGGCGGACGGCTGGGCCAAGGTCTGCAGCAGGATGCGCATCTGGGCCTCGCTGGTCAGCGCACCAAGGGCCTCGATGCTGCCGGTGAAGTGGTTGTATTCCCGCGCCCGGGTGCCGGTGAGCAGCACCGAATCACACTGTCCGGCCTTGAAGTCTTCCGAGGCGATTTTCTCGTCGGTGTAGGCCCGCAGATCCAGGTCGACGCCCCAGCCCAGGGCCGTCGGGCGAACCGACTTCATCACGTTGAACAGGGGGCCATTGGAACCCACCGGATCAAAAACGCAGAAGGATCGCTTGATCACCTCCGCATTGGCTGCGTGAGCCAGGCCGGCGCCCAGCCAGAGTGTCAGGCCAAGGGCCGCCAGGGCCCGCTTTCCAAGTTGCATGTTGAGTGTCTCCGTCATTGTTATCGTTATGCGCTGTAGACGGGCTACAGCGGTGTCCCTACATCACGACCGCTCAACGTGATGCCGGCGGGCCTCACAGCACCGCCGCCAGTGCGGGCGCTAACGCCCGCAGACGGATTCCCCAACAGCCCGGTCGGCCTACAGCAGGGAATCCAGATCGATCACCTCACCCACCGGGGCCTCGTCATCCCAGAAGGTGCCGAGCCCGCCCATGGGCGTGCGGTGACCGGTGTTCTCCATCCACAACCGGTCGGAAATCGCCAGGATGTTGTGGGTGGCCAGTTCGTCGACCAGAGCCCATTCCGGGTCGGCCGGTCGTTTCTCGATGGCGTCGGCATGGCGGCGGATGACATCTTTCACCCGATCCATATCCCCCTCGTTCCAGGCGGCGATGGCGTGGAACACGTGGCTGATGCGAACACCCTCGGCCTCGCCGATGGCATCGGAGGCCTGCAGCCGTTCGAAGGCGTCTTCGCCATCCGGCTGGGCCCCCGGGATCATCGCCCAGACGGTGGCCCGCAGGGCCATGGGCGCGCCCCACCATTTTTCGTTATCCAGGCAGCCGGAGGCGCGGGCCACGATCGAGCCGATGTTCTTGGGCACACCGACCGGCGCGGTGGACTGGATTTCCGCGTTCAGAGCCTGCAACCCCGACAGCAGGCCGGCCAGGTAGATGAATTCGTCCATGTCCTCGTCGAAGTCGGGACACGCTTCGGTTTCCGGATCGCCGTAGAAGGCTTCAAAATGGCGCCAGCCCTTGAAATAACGCTGGGCGGCCAGGGCGTAATAGCGCTTCTGCAGGATAATGGCGTCCTCGGCCTGCTCCGGCTGACGGGCCCGCAGGGCGCCCATGCTTTCAAGCTCCGCCTCCCGCGCCTGGTCCTCGGCACAGCCACCGGCCTGCAGGCTCATCATCACCGCCAGCTGGTCCGGGTTGTCGGTGACCCGCCCAAAGGACATCAACAGCGGCTGCACCGACTCGCTCATGGCGCAGGCCATCTCCAGATCGCGGGTCTCCAGCAGGTAAGGCATGGTGTGCTCTTTGGAGAAACCCTGCATCACGTCGCCGGTGGTGGAATAGATCATGTGGTTCACGACGCCACAGCCACTCAGCGAAGCGGCAGCCAGCGCCGACAACGCGACGGCACGGGCGCGGCGTACCAGAGCCGGACGCCAGAATGAACGGGAAGCATCAGCACGTGTTGTCATACAGCCTGTCACCTTTTGGGTTCGCGGGAGCATCTGCTTACTCCCCTGTTTTTATTAGAAAGTTGCGGAACCGCTACGAGGTTGCTGCTGTCCGACGCATTCACGCTTTTTGTGCAGCACCGTCTAAAGGCACCCTGACATGGCACCACCTGTAACGATTTGTTACAGACCGGGATTATCCTCAAGTCCACAACGATTTTGTGAGACGGACGCCTCAAAGCCGCAATGACGGCGGCGGCTCTGCCCTGCTTCGGGATTGACAGCCTCCGCCGAAACGCTATACCTGTATGAAGCCTCAGGTAGGCTCACTATCGCCGGGCCGATACCCGGCAGCAGTCGGTGACGTCCCCGCAGGGCGCATCACCTGTTCACCATCGAAGGAGAATTTCATGCGCAAACCCGAACTTGCCAGTGCCATTGCCGAGCAGACCGGTCTGACCAAGGAAAAAGCCGCCGAGGTCATCACCGCCTTTACCGATCAGGTGTCCGCCGCCGCCGCCAAAGGCGACGACATTTCACTGATCGGCTTTGGCACCTTCAGTGTCCGCAAGCGCGAAGCCCGGACCGGTCGCAACCCGCAGACCGGCGCTACCATGAAGATCGCCGCCAGCAAGACGGTGGGCTTCAAGGCCGGTAAAGCGCTGAAAGACGCCGTCGGCAAGTAAGCGCCAGCGGCCGGCTGCGTCCTGTAGCCGGCCCGGTTTCTCCCTTAACTCGACGCGCACTCCGCCCTGGAAGCATCCACGCGACAGCGAATCGCTTTCATCAGCTTGATCGCACGAGGGTCATAGACACCCTTGTCGAGCAGCGACAGGCGCACCTCCCGCAGCATCTGGTCATACTCCTGCACGTCCTCTTTCGGCGGGTACATCCACTCGTCCTCAGGAATCTCGGCTTCCGCCTGGGCAATGATCTGGTAGGCCTCGTTGATGCGCTTGGACGCTTCGTCACGCACCATTTGCCCGGCATCCTCGGGGAAGCGGTCGCGGTGCAGGATCACCTGGAAATTCATGTAGGCCACGGCGTACTTGAAGACGCCACCGTTGGGTTCAACGCCCTTGTAGAGTTCCAGCGGCGTGTAGGCCACCGCCGGCGCGTAGGCGATGTCGACGCTGCCGTTGTTGAACTTGCCGGCGAAGTTGGCGGAATTGGCCCCCACCACTGACGCGCCCACGTGGCGGACCATGGTCAGTGAAGCGGTATCGTAGTCGAGCGTGGCGATCTTCTTGCCCTGCAATTCCTCCACCGTGTCGATGTTGCGGTCGCGGGTGAACAGGTAGACCGCCCCACCCGGGAAGATACCGGCCACTTCGTAACGCTCGTTGGTGAGGAACGGCTTGGCCTTGGGCTGGCTCAGGGTGTTGAACAGCAGCCGCATTTCCTTCTCGCCGGGAATGGCGCCCATGGCTTCGAGGCTGCCGGTGAACTTGTTGAACTCCCGGGCCCGGGTGCCGGTCAGCAGGACCGCATCGCACTGCCCGGCCTTGAAGTCTTCGGCGGCCACCTTTTCATCGGTGTAGGCGCGCAGGTCCAGTTCCACCCCTTCCCGCAGGGCGACCGGACGAAACGTCTTGGTGATGGCGAACAGCGGGCCGTTGGCCCCGACGGGATCAAACACACAGAAACTGCGTTTGATGACCGCCTGCTCGTCCGCCTGAGCGGTTGCGGTCAGCAGCATACTGATAGACAAGGCCAGGCCACCGGTCAGGTGGCGCAGCCGGGATGGACTGAACATGGGGCGCACTCCTGCTTATTCTTGTCATGCCTTGTGTCCGGCCTGGTTCATGGGTTGACCAGAACGGCCACCGGTGGCATCAGAATAGGAAGGCCCCGGAAGGGTTGCGTTGGCAGGAGCGCCCGGGCCGATGGGGCATTGTTGCCACCAGCCATCGGCGACAGATCACAGCAGCCCGGACGGGCCGGCCTGCTGCGCCATCGGGCTATTCGGCGTTCTTGGCAGCGCTGGCGTCGGTGCCGCCGGCTTTTGTGCCGGTCTTTGAACCAGTTCCGCTTTTGCGGGCCGTGGAGCGCCGGTTGGGCGAGCTCTTGCTGGTTGTTTTCTTCTGCTGCTCGGCCAGCTGCTCCAGCAGCGTATCCACCCGCTTCTCCAGCGCCACCAACTGATGCTGCAGCGCCGTCTGCTTGTCGAGGGAATCAGTGGAGTTGCGGGAAATGGTCCAGAGCAGCCAGACAATCGCCAGCAACAGCAGGAAAGACAGGAATCCCATGGTGATCTCCGCCAGTTTGGGTCAGGAACCGCCGGCTCCGGTGAGCCGGCCCATAAGCCAGTCAGAGGCCCATTAAGTGTAGCAGGCCCGGACGGAACGGCAGTCTGCCAAGGATTCAGTCCTGCCGGGTGTACGCCACGTCGCCGTCGACCCAGACCTGGTTCACCACGCCCGGCAACGGTGTCCCCAGCAGCGGGGCGTGTTTGCCAACGGACAACAGCGAATCCGCAGACGCGGTCCAGTGTGCCTGTGGATCGATCCAGCAGAGATCGGCCACCTGCCCCACCGACAGCGACGGCGGCGTCAGTCCCAGCGCCTGGGCCGGACCTGTAGTGAGGGCGCGGATCAGGGCCGGCAGCTCCAGCTCGCCCCGCTCCACCAGCATCAGGCCCATGGAAAGGACGCTTTCGATGCTGGACAGTCCGGCCTCGGTATCCCCCAGCGGCGCGTTCTTGGCCGCCGGATCGTGGGGCTGGTGCTGACTGACGATGGCGCTGATGGCACCGCTGCGCACGCCTTCAATCAGCCCCTGGCGATCTTCCTCGGAACGCAACGGCGGTTGCAGATGGTAGCGGCTGTCGAAATCGGCCAACGCCTGTTCGGTGAACAGCAGATGATGCATGGCCACATCCGCCGTGACCGCGACGCCACGGCTGCGGGCCTGAGCCACCATATCCACACTGCGGGCGCAGGACAGCTGGCTCAGGTGCAGGCGCACGCCGGTTTCCTCGGCCAGCAGGATCATTTCCATCACCGCGGCGGTCTCCGCCACCTCGGGAATGCCCAGCAGACCCAGGCGCGCCGTCACCAGCCCATCGTGGGCAAACCCATCCGCCGCCAGGGCGTGATTCTGCGGGTGCAGCATCAGGGTGATGCCGAAGGTGCGGGCGTACGCCATGCAACGACGCAACACCCGGGCGTTGACCAGGGTTTCCGAACCGTTGCTCAGGGCCACGCAGCCGGCGCCGGTCAGGCCCACCATGTCACTCAGCAGCTCGCCGGACAGCCCCTTGGTCGCGGCGCCCAACGGCAGCACCCGAATCGGCGCGTCGCGCTCGGCGACATCGCGAATGAGGTGGGTGATCGCACTGGAATCGTTGACCGGCGAGGAATCCGGAGCCGCGCAGACGGTGGTGAAGCCGCCACGCGACGCCGCCCGGCTCTCGCTGGCAATCGAACCCTTCTGGCCGTTGCCGGGCTCGCGCAGGTTGCAATAGAGGTCGATAAAGCCGGGGGTCAGCAAGCCGCCCGCGGCGTCCAGAACCGAATCCGCCGCGGCGGCATCCGCCTCGCTGCCGGTGGCGGCTATGAGCCCATCCCGGATCAGTAGCGACTGCTGTTCGTCCCGACCGGTATGAGGATCAATCACACGGCCGTTTTCTATGCGCAGTGCCGGTGTGCTGTTCATGCCTGTCCCTCCGCATCCTGACCACGCTGGGCCCGCTGCCCGCCCATCGCCATGGACATCACGGCCATGCGGATGGCAATACCATTAGTGACCTGGTTGAGGATCACCGAGCGCGGCCCGTCGGCCACGGCGGATTCGATTTCCACACCCCGGTTGATCGGACCGGGGTGCATGACGATGGCATCCGGCTTGGCGTAGGCCAGCTTCTCGGTGTTCAGGCCGTACACTTTGTAGAACTCCCGCTCACTGGGCAGCAAGGCGCCTTCCATGCGTTCGCGCTGCAGGCGCAGCATGATGATCACGTCGATGTCCTTGAGCCCCGAGCGCATGTCGTAAGCCACGGAGCAGCCCAGGCTCTCCACGTCCGTCGGCAGCAGCGTGCTGGGGGCAATCAGGCGCACCTCTTCAGCACCGAGGACGTTCAGCGCCTGGATCTGGGAGCGGGCCACCCGCGAGTGCAGGATATCGCCGACAATCGCCACTTTTAGCCCTTCGAAGCGGCCCTTGTGCTGGCGAATGGTGAGCATGTCCAGCATCGCCTGGGTCGGGTGCGCGTGACGGCCGTCGCCGGCGTTGATGATGGCCACGCCCGGCGTCACCGACTGGGCGATGAAATGCGGCGCGCCACTGCGGGAATGGCGCACCACGAACATGTCGCTGGCCATGGCTTCCAGGTTAAGCAGGGTGTCGGACAGGGACTCGCCCTTGGAGGTGGCGGAGGTGCTGATGTCCAGGTTCAGCACGTCCGCCGACAGGCGCTTGGCCGCCAGTTCAAAGGTGCTGCGGGTGCGGGTGCTGGATTCGAAGAACAGGTTCACCACCGTGCAGCCCCGCAGCAGAGGGACTTTCTTGATGCGGCGTTCGCCCACTTCGATAAAGGAGTCGGCGGTGTCCAGGATGCGGGTGAGCAGCTCCCGGTCGAGGCCGTCGATGGTCAGGAAATGGCGCAGCTGGCCCTGCTCGTTGAGCTGCAGCGCGCGCGCTGAGGCGTCCGTTGTCGTCATCGAATCAGGCTCCTTTTGCCGGCGTTGCATCGGCCTGGCGCAGTTCCACGCTCAGTGGATCCGGGCCCTTGAGCTTGACCCGCTCATTGGCTTTCAGCGTCAGGGTCTGCCCCACCACGTCCGGCTGGATCGGCAGTTCCCGGGCGCCCAGGTCGATCAGCGTCGCCAGGATGATGCCGGCGGGGCGGCCGTAGTCAAAGATCTCGTTCATGGCAGCGCGGATGGTGCGCCCGCTCATGATGACGTCGTCCACCAGGATGATGTGGCGGTCCTCGGTCTCGAAAGGCAGATGGGAAGGCCGGACTTTCGGATTCAGCCCAATCCGGGAAAAGTCGTCCCGGTAGAAGGAGATATCCAGCTCACCAAAGGGCTCGTCCAGGCCCAGGCGCTTGTGCAGGATATCGGCGAGCCAGACACCGCCGGTACGGATGCCGATCAGTACCGGCCGTTCGATGCCACGCTCCTTGAGGAGGCGGCGCAGGCCCTGCTCGAGATCGTCGAGCAACGCGTCCACGTTCAGCAATGCCGTCATTGTAGTCCCCCGTGCGAACAGCGGCGCTAGTCTACCATGGCCAATCGGGGGAAGCAGCGGGCAGACGGGGTCGCAAGGCAGGGAGGCCGGCGGTCAGCCGTTGCTGGAAAACCAGGTCTCCAGAATGATGACTGCCGCCAGGTCGTCGACGCCGTGGGTGCCGAAATCACGGGAGCCGCCGCGGGCCATAACCTCGCCCTTGGCTTCGAAACTGCTGAGGCGCTCGTCCACCATCTCCACCGGATGATGGAAACGGCCGTGCAGGCGCTTGCCGAACTTGCGGGCACGCAAGCACATCTCGCTCTCGGTGCCGTCCATGTTCAGCGGCAGGCCGACCACAAACAGGTTGGGCCGCCATTCGTCCACGACTTTGGCAATTTCATCCCAGTTGGGTTGCCCGTCCCGGGCCTTGAGCATAGCCACCGGCTTGGCAGTGCCGAGCATTTCCTGGCCCACGGCGATGCCGATGCGGCGGGTGCCGAAATCAAACCCCATCACCCGGCGCTGACCGACCTCAGGCATGGCCCACCGTATCGGTCAGCTGGTTAAGGTCGATGCCCATGGCGCGGATGACTTCGGCGTAGCGCTGCTCGCTCTCCACCCGGAACAGCAGGTCGTGATTGGCCGGACACACCAGCCAGCTGCTGGTATTGAGCTCTTCTTCCAGCTGGCCGGGCGACCAGCCGGAATAGCCCAGGGCCATCAGGAACTCCGACGGGCCTTCACCGCAGCCAATGGCTTCGAGAATATCGCGGGACGTGGTCATGGTGAGCTGATCGGTAATGGCCATGGAACTTTGCCATTCCCCGAACGGACGATGCAGCACGAAGCCCCGCTCCGGCTGCACCGGGCCGCCGGCGTAGACGGGCTGGTTGACTTCCTCGCCGTCCAGGTCGAGCTGTTCCAGCACTTCACCCACGGAAATATCCAGCGGCCGGTTGATAACCAGCCCCATGGCCCCGTCGCTGTTGTGCTCACACATGAAGATCACGGTCCCGTGAAAACCCGGATCCTCAAGATAGGGCGAAGCCACCAGCAGGCGGTTACGGAGTGAATCGTCAGCAATCGTCATAGGATCTAGTATTCGTGCGGAGGCGCGCCGGTGCAAGCCTGGAAATGTGACCGGCCGGTGGCAACGCCGGGAAATCAGCCGGAGGACAGGCCCCGGCGCTGGAACGACCAGGTGCGAATAATTTCCAGCTGGTCGAACTGGTCGCGCATTTTATCCGAGAACGGGGCGAAAGGCGCGGACAGACGCACGATGCGGATGGCCGCATCGTCCAGCACCTTGTTGCCGGAGGAGTTGAGGATCTGCACGTCCTTCACGCTGCCGTCCTTCTCCAGCACCACGACCATGCGCAGGGAGCCGTAGATGCCCGAGCGGCGGGCTTCCGGCGGGTAGTTGAGGTTGCCGACGCGAGTCACCTTGCTCACCCAATTCTGAACGTACCAGGCGTTATCGGACTTGAGCGTGGAGGCCGCCGTCACCCGCTTGATCCGCGGTTTCTTGGCGTAGGCGCGCTGCTGCTGGTCAAGCCGGGCTTCGAGACTGGCAATTTCCAGACTGCGGTCCATCAGGCTCTTTTTCTTCTTCACCGGCGCCTTCTCAACCGGCTTCTCTTTCTCTTTTTCCTGCTGCGCCGGACGCGACTTGGCCGTCGTGGTGACGACCTGCTTATCGGGCTGGGGCTTGGGTTCCGGCTGAGATTGCTGCACCGGTTGGGGCTGGACGGGTTTGACCTGGGTATTCTGCACCGGCGCCTGGTGCGTGGTGGTCAGCTCCTGCTTTTCCTGTTCGGTGCCGCTGCCTTTCTGGTTGGTCTGCGCCAGGAAGTCGGCCTCGTCGGGCGCCTTCTGGTCATCGTGCTGGGCCAGGGTGATTTCCAGCGTCTCGGCGGCCGGTGCCGGGTCGTCCGGGGCAAACGAAATCCCCAGCACGATGACGGCATGAAGCGCCAGTGCCATAAAAAAGGTAAAGGAAAACCGATCGAAATCACTGACCTGGACAGCCATGCTCGCCACTTAATCAACCACTGACCACTGCATGAGACGCGACGGTGCGGCGAAGCGCACCCTCAGATAAGGCCCCAAGTTTGCTGTCTTCGTCGGCACTTGTCCATCCTGCCAACAAATCGTCACAGGATGTCACGGTACGCCGACATCACAACCGGGCTTCGATGGCGTCCAGCAATTGCGACGAAATGTCGATGCCGAATTCCCGGTCCAGTTCGCGCACGCAGGTGGGGCTGGTCACGTTGATTTCGGTGAGGTAGTCGCCGATGACGTCAATACCGACAAAAATCAGCCCTTTCTCTTTCAGCGTCGGCGCAATGCGCTCGCAGATTTCCCGGTCCCGATCGGTCAGCGGGCGGCCTTCGCCGCGACCACCGGCCGCCAGGTTGCCCCGGTTCTCGCCCTGGGATGGAATGCGCGCCAGCGCATAGGGAATCGGCTCGCCGTCGATCATCAGGATGCGCTTATCGCCGTCCTTGATCGCCGGCAGGAACTTCTGCGCCATGATCTGGTGATTGCCGTCGTTGGTCAGCGTCTCGATGATGACCCCCAGGTTGGCGTCCCCTTCCTTCACCCGGAAGATGGACTTGCCGCCCATGCCGTCCACCGGCTTCATGATCACGTCGCCATGGCGGGCATAGAATTCCCGCAGGCGCTCGGCGGAGCGGGTCACCACCAGCGGCGGCGTACAGTCGATGAAGCGGGTGGCGAACAGCTTTTCATTGCAGTCGCGCAGCGCGTTCGGCGGATTGACCACCAACGCGCCCTGGTCGGCGGCGGCATCCAGGATATAGGTGGCCATCATGAATTCCCGGTCCACCGGCGGGTCCTTGCGCATCAGGATCACGTCCAGTTCGCCCAGCGCCATCTCGAACTCATCACCGAACGTGTACCAGTCGTCCGGGTCCATGCGCACCGTCAGTTCGCGCACCCGGGCACGGGCTTCGCCGCCGTCCAGGAAGAGGTCGTGCTGCTCCATGTAGATCAGTTCCCAGCCCCGCTGCTGGGCGGCCCATAGCATCGCCAGCGACGTGTCCTTCTTGTAGTGGATGTCCTCGATGGGATCCATGACGATACCGAGTCTGACGGTCATAGCGCGACTTCAACCTCTTTCTGGAAACAGGAACGGGTCAGCAGAGCAGCCCGACGCTCAGGTGCTATGCTGGCAGGCACAGCGGATATTTCCGGGCCGGACCGATGGTAGTGTACCGACGTTCAGTATGCATTACCCAAAGCTGCCGAATCACTACGCAAAAGCCGGCCCCGCAAGCGCTCTTGTAAGCGCAAGAGTACATTTGGTCACAAACTTATGCTTTTTCTCAAGCGACCTATAATCTATAAATAGTCAGGCTTTATAGAACGCCCCTTGAATGTGTGTTAAAAAGGCCCGTCAAATCTCCCACTGGTCTCGGAAACCGGTCTGACGGCGCCAACGAAGCCGGGCTGGAAGCAAGGCCAGCTACCGAATCGACTGCGTGACCGGCTGGAACAGCCAGAGTGATTCGAATCGGAGCTGAACAACAACGATCCTGTAGAGCGCAAGGCTGTTGGATAATGGATGACAACTTCGAAAACCTGAAGATTATGGTGATTGACGATAGCAAGACGATTCGTCGCACCGCCGAAACCCTTCTCAAAAAGGTTGGCTGTGAAGTCATCACCGCAACGGATGGATTCGATGCCCTGGCCAAGATTGCCGACACCCAACCTGACATCGTGTTCGTCGATATCATGATGCCACGCCTGGACGGCTACCAGACCTGCGCCCTGATCAAGAACAACTCCGCGTTCAAGAAGACTCCCGTCATCATGCTCTCCAGCAAGGACGGCCTTTTCGACAAGGCCAAGGGACGTATAGTCGGTTCCGACCAGTACCTGACCAAGCCTTTCAGCAAGGACGAACTGCTGAACACCATTCGTCAGTACGTTCCCACGGCGGAACAGTAAACCGATTGATACAACGCATTTATCGAGGAACTCATGGCCCGCATCCTGATTGTCGACGACTCTCCGACCGAGGTTAAGAAAATCTCCAGCATCCTGGAAAAGCACCAGCATGAAGTGCTCTCCGCGGACAACGGTGCCGATGGCGTCGCCAAGGCCCGCGCCGAACAGCCCGACCTGGTCCTGATGGACGTCGTCATGCCCGGGCTCAACGGTTTCCAGGCTACCCGTCAGCTGACCCGCTCGCCGGACACGGCTTCCATTCCCGTGGTGATCGTCACCACCAAGGATCAGGAAACCGACCGCGTCTGGGGCACCCGTCAGGGCGCCAAGGGCTATCTGGTCAAACCCGTCAACGAAGATGAGCTGATCAAGACGATTGCCAGTCTGATCGCCTGACCGCCAGTATGGAGTAAGCATGTCCGCCCAGGCTGCCCCTTTTGCCGTACTGACGGATATCGCCCGGCGTAGCAAGGCCCTCGCTTCGGGCCTGCCGGCCCAGCAGGAAGCCATTGAGCTGTGGAATGGCATCGGCTTCACGCTGGCCGGACAACGCTACGTCGCCCCGATGGGCGAAGTGGTCGAAATTCTTCACGTCCCCCGGTACACCCATATACCGGGGGTTCGTCCATTTATGCTCGGCGCGGCGAACGTCCGTGGCCGGCTGCTGCCCCTGATCGACCTTGCCCACTTCTTTGACCTGGGCCGCAGTTCCCGCAGTCACCGGGAGCGTCGCGTGCTGGTCATCGAACAGGGCGACGTGTTCAGTGGCCTGGTCGTCGACAGCGTCTCAGGCATGCAGTATTTCGCGCTGGAAAGCTTCACCGAAGATCCGGCGCAAGTCCCAGACATCGTTCAGCCTTTCGTTCACGGAGGCTATCGACGCAACGAAGAAACCTGGAATGTGTTCTCGACCTTCGCACTGATGGACGATGAGCGTTTCCTGGATGTTTCTCAGTGGTGAACAGGACGGCAGGGCCTGTTCACTGAATCCCCAGACCCGAAGGACCAACTTGCCGACATAAGGCCGGGAGCCAGAAAATGAAGAAAAGAGCCGGAAGATTCAATGCGGGTCAGGGCGCCAACAAGCTGGTTGGCGGCCTGATCGGTGCATTGATCGTACTGACCGTCCTGCTCGTCGCTGTGCTGTTCATCATCAACCGCGACAGCCGCCACGACCAGGAATACATCGCCCACGCCAGTGAGCTGCGGGTCCTGTCACAGGAAATCGCGAAAAACGCCTCGGAAGCGGCCGGCGGGACGCCGGAAGCGTTCGATCAGTTGCAGCGCTCTCGTGACCAGTTCGCAAAACTCTGGGGATTCCTCACCGAGGGCAACCCGCAGACCGGCCTTCCGCCGAGTGACCTGGCTGCCAAAAGCGGCGTACAGGAGGACTGGAACGCCGTTCGTGAACGGGCTGACACCATCATCTCCACCCGCGAGGCGGTTTTGGGCCTGCACAAGGTGGCCCAGACCCTGAACGAGAACATCCCCCAGCTGCAGGTGGAGTACGACGACATCGTACAGATCCTCCTGGACAACAACGCTCCGGCGGAACAGGTCGCCCTGGCCCAGCGTCAGTCCCTGCTGGCGGAACGGATCGTGCGCTCGGTCAACAACGTATTGTCCGGTGACGAAGACGCGGTGATCGCCGCCGACCGCTTCGGCCGCGACGCCAAGCTGTTCGGTCGCGTCCTCGACGGCCAGACCAACGGCAACGCCGCCATGGGCATTTCCAAGGTCCAGGACGAAGACGCCCGCTACGGTCTGGACGCGGTTTCCGAACTGTTCGAATTCGTCTCCCAGAACGTTGACGCCATCCTCGACGCGTCTCCGGACCTGTTTACCGTCCGCCGCGCGTCCAACGAGATCTACCAGAGCTCCCAGGCCCTGCTGAACGAAACGTCCGCACTGGCCGACAAATTCCGTGACCAGGCCGACTCCCGCCTGATCAGTCCGATGCTGGCGTACATCCTGCTGGCCGCCCTGGCTGCCGTTATCGTCGTCATCGGTCTGACCATCTACCGGACCTCCCAGGCGCGACTGGCGTCGACCCAGGACCAGAACGAACAGAACCAGAACGCGATCCTGCGACTGCTGGACGAACTGGCCGACCTGGCCGATGGTGACCTGACCACCGAGGCCACGGTCACCGAGGACTTCACCGGGGCCATCGCCGACTCCATCAACTACGCGATCGACCAGATGCGCGGGCTGGTACAGTCCATCCGGGGTACCGCGGTTCGAGTCTCCTCCGCCGCCCAGGAAACCCAGGCGACTGCGATGCATCTGGCCGACGCCTCCGAGCACCAGGCCCAGGAAATTGCCGGTGCCTCCGCGGCCGTGAACGAAATGGCCGTATCCATCGACCAGGTCTCCTCGAACGCCGCCGAATCCTCCGCGGTTGCTGAGCGGTCGGTTGCGATCGCGAAGAAAGGCGCGGAAGTGGTACAGAACACCATCCGCGGCATGGACAACATCCGTGAGCAGATCCAGGAAACGTCCAAACGGATCAAGCGTCTGGGTGAATCCTCCCAGGAAATCGGTGACATCGTCTCCCTGATCAACGACATCGCCGACCAGACCAACATCCTGTCCCTGAACGCTGCGATCCAGGCCTCCATGGCCGGTGACGCGGGTCGAGGCTTCGCGGTGGTTGCGGACGAGGTTCAGCGCCTCGCGGAACGTTCCTCTGCGGCCACCAAGCAGATTGAAGCCCTGGTTAAGACGATCCAGTCTGACACCAACGAGGCGGTTATCTCCATGGAACACACCACCGCCGAGGTGGTCCGTGGTGCCCGCCTGGCCCAGGACGCGGGTGTGGCCCTCGAGGAAATCGAGAACGTCTCGATGAACCTTGCGGAACTCATCCAGAACATCTCCAACGCGGCCCGTCAGCAGGCGTCGTCCGCGGCTCACATCTCCAACACGATGAACGTTATCCAGGAGATCACCTCGCAGACCTCCTCCGGTACCAACGCGACCGCGAAGTCGATCGGTAACCTGGCCGAAATGGCCGGTGAGCTGCGCTCCTCCGTTGCCGGCTTCACGCTGCCGGAGGAAGATCTGCCGGAAGAAGAAGAGGAAGACAGCGACGTTCCCGTGGTGAGCTGATAGCGGGGTGCAAGTGACGACGCCGGAAAGTACGGCTGAATCATGATCATGGCCGAAACGCGCGACGACAGATCCGCCGGTATCTGGACGCTGCGGCCCCTTCCCCAGATGGACGGGGCCCAGTTCCAGCAGTGGCAGACGCTACTGGAAGAGCGGACCGGAATGACCCTGACGCCGGATCGACAATCGTTCCTGCAGACCAATCTGGGCATCCGGATGCGCGAAATCGGTTGCGAGACCTATCAGGCCTATTACGAGAAAGTGGTTTCCGGCCCCGGCGCCATCGTCGAGTGGGCCACCCTGGTGGACCGACTCACCGTTCAGGAAACCCGCTTCTTTCGTGATCCGGACGCCTTCCGACTGGTCTCGGACTATGTCATGACCCGGCCACGGGACAGCCTCAAGAAACGCCCCCTGGAAGCCTGGAGCGTGGGCTGTTCAACCGGCGAAGAACCTTACACCCTGGCGATGCTGCTGGATCAGTGCATGCAGCAGCTGGAACTGGAACCCCTGTTCGGGGTGACCGGATCGGACATCAGCAAGCCGGCCCTGGAAAAGGCACAGAGAGGGGTATTCGGGGGCCGCAGGCTATCCACAACAGAGCCTGCGGTTCGGGAACGCTACTTCCATCCGGCTACCGGCAATGAATGGGCCATCGACCCGGCGATCAAACAGCGGGTCTGTTTTACCCGACTGAACGTGCTGGACCTGAATCAGGCACCGATGCATGGCATGAATATCATTTTCTGCCAGAACCTGCTGATCTACTTCCGCCGCTGGCGGCGCAGGGAAATTGTCAGGCGACTGACCGAACGACTGGCACCGGGTGGACTCCTGGTGCTGGGTCAGGGCGAACTGACGGATTGGCAGCATCCCTCCCTGCAGCGGGTGCCATCGGATAGCGTGCTGGCGTGGATCAAACGCCAGACAGACGAAGAATAACCGGAGTGGTTATGGGCAATCACCATGACAGCATCGCCCTGGATTGGGTTAGGGGCGAAATTCAGGACACCCTGAAACAGGGTCAGCAGGCATTGGAAGCCTATGTCGACAATCGTGACGACACGGCACGCCTGCGTTTTTGCCTGAACTATCTCCATCAGGTGCACGGCACCCTGCAGATGGTCGAACTCTATGGTGCGGCCCTGCTCACCGAAGAGATGGAAAAGCTGGCCCAGGCCGTCCTCAACGACGCTACCAGCAACGTCGATGAAGCCATCGAAGTCCTGATGCAGGCGATCCTGCAGCTGCCGCAGTACCTGGAGCACCTGGACAGCAACCGCGATGATTTCCCGCTGGCGCTGTTGCCGCTGCTCAATGACCTGCGCGCCGCCCGCGGCGAAGCCCTGCTTTCCGATACCTCGCTGTTCAAGCCGGACCTGTCGGCGGCGGACTTCCGGGCCAACCCGGCGGCCACCCAGCGTCTGCAGGATCCGAAGGTCCTGGGCCACGTGCGCAAGCTGCGCCAGATGTTCCAGTTTGCGCTGGTTGGCATCATCCGCGAAGCCGAATTGGACTCCCACTTCGACTACATGGACAAGGTGATCCAGCGGGTCATCAAGCTGTGCCAGGGCACCCCCCGCGGTGAACTCTGGCAGGCTGCCGGTGGTTTCCTGGACACGCTCAAGAGCCGGCACAACCCGATCAACTCCGCCGCCAAATCCCTGCTGCGCCAGCTGGATGCGGAACTCAAGCGCTTGCTGGACGAGCACGGCGACATCCTGCAGCAACCGGTGCCCGAGGCGCTGTTCAAGCATCTGCTGTACTACGTCGCCCGTGCCGACGACCTGGGCATGCCCCGGGTCAACGACCTGCGCAGCCGCTATAAGCTGGCGGACGCCCTGCCCTCCGACGAATCCGTGGACGATGCCCGCCAGCGGGTCTCCGGACCGGGTCGCGAGGCCATCCAATCCGTGGTCAGCGCCCTCAACGAGGAACTGGCCCGCCTGAAGGACCAGCTCGACCTGTTTGTGCGTGCCGAATTCCGCCAGAACAGCGAACTGGAAGAATTGCTGCCGGGCCTGCAACAGGTGGCCAACACCCTGGCCGTCCTGGGTCTGGGCATCCCGCGCCGGGTGGTCACCGAGCAGATCGAAATCGTCCAGCGCCTCAGCCACGATGACGAGCCGGCCGACGATGGCATCCTGATGGACATCGCCGGCGCCCTGCTCTATGTCGAAGCCACCCTGGCCGGACTTGAAAAAGAACGTCAGACCCATTCCGAAGACACCGGCGACGCCGTCCAGTACGGCACCCAGGAACTGAACGATGCGAACCGGGCGCTGCTGCGCGAGTCCCGCAATTCGCTGGAACAGGTCAAGACCGCCATCGTCAATTTCATTGCCGCCCAATGGGACCGGCGTGAAATCGAGCATGTCCCGGGCCTGCTGCACAGCATCCGCGGCGGCCTGCAACTGATCCCGCTGGAGCGTGTCGGCGACATGCTCGCGTCCGCCGAGCGCTACGTCACCGATGTCCTGCTGGACGGGCAGCGCGTCCCGGACTGGCAGCAGCTGGACACCCTGGCGGACATGGTGACCAGTATCGAATACTACCTGGAGCGCCTGGCGGAAGGCATTGAGGACAACGAAAGTGTCCTCAAGATCGCCGAAGACAGCCTGCGCAGCCTGGGCTTCCCGGTGGGCGAAGAACCCACCTGGAACAACGAGCCGGCCGTCACATCCGCCGAGCCAGAACCGGCGCCGGCCACCTCCGGACCCGACGTCCCGAAAACCTCCGACGCCGACCTGGTGGACGACGAAATCCTCGAAATCTTCATCGAGGAAGCCGAGGAAGTCCTGGCTACCATCCGCGATTTCTACCCGCGTCTGCGTCAGGATCACGACGATCGCGAAGCGCTCACAGAAGTCCGTCGCGCGTTCCATACCCTCAAGGGCAGCGGTCGACTGGTGGGCGCCACCAGCATTGGCGAACTGGCCTGGGCGGTGGAGAACCTGCTCAACCGCGTGATCGACCAGAGTGTACGGCCTACGGAAGAACTGTTTGCCCTGGTGGATACCGCCATCGATCGCATTCCGGGCCTGATCGCCGAGTTCCGTGACGGCAGCGCCGATGGCGACGTCAGCGATCTGATTGCCCAGGCCGACGCTCTGGCCACCACCCGCAAGACCGGCCCGGACAGCGAAACCACCGCTGAACCGGCAGCCGACGCCGCCGAACCGGTCGCCGAGAGCGCGCCGGAAGCGACGAACGACGACACCGTCGAATCCGCCGCGCCATCACAGGACGACGGGATCGACGACGACCTGATCGATGACGAAATCCTCGAGATCTTCATCGAGGAAGCGGGCGAGGTGCTGGAGACCATCCGCGAATACCTGCCCATGCTGCTGCGCCAGTTTGACGATCGGACCGCGCTGGCCGAAGTTCGCCGGGCATTCCATACGCTCAAGGGCAGTGGCCGCATGGTGGGCGCCAGCGCCGTCGGCGAGCTCGCCTGGGCGGTGGAGAACATGCTCAACCGGGTGATCGACGGCAGCGTGTTCATGAACGACGACATCGCCCGCCTGCTGGACGACGTGGTTGGCGTGATTCCGGCCCTGGTCAGCGATTTTGAGGCCCGCCGCCCAGCGTCGCTGGACACTTCATCGCTGGAAGCCCGGGCGACCGCGCTGGCCAACGGCGAGATCCTGGAATCCAGCCGCATGCCGGAAGACGGCGACAGCGCCGGATTCGAGCCGGATGCAGCAGCGGTCGAGGCCGCCCCTGGAGACCGGCAAGAACAGGCGGAAGACGATGACGCCGGCGACGAACAGCTGGTGGACCCGGTCCTGCTGGACATCTTCGAGAGCGAAACCGAAACCCATCTGCAGGCGCTCAAACAATTCCTGACGGAGGCCGAAGGCCGCGAAACCACCGCCTACACCGATGGCCTGTCCCGCGCCCTGCATACCCTGAAAGGCTCGGCCCACACCGCCGGCATCGAGCCGCTGGCGACCATCATCTCGCCGCTGGAAAAATTCGTGAAAACGGCCCGCGCCGAGAACCATCGCGCCGATCGCGACGTGATGGCCCTGTTGGCCGATGCCTGCGACTTCATCGGGCGTGGCCTGGGGCAGATCCGCTCTGCGCCGCAGCAACCGCTGGCAGGCACGGAGGCGTTCCTCGAACGCCTGGATATGCTCGCTACCCGCACCCTGTCGTCCAATCCGGTCAGCACCGAAAATGCGGAAGCCGAACACCGCCCGGACCCGCAGCTCATCCAGCTGTTCCTGAACGAAGGCCTGGATATCCTGCTGGACGCCGACTCCATCCTGGACGCCTGGGCCGCCGCACCCGGCGAGAACGAGCAGCTCGACAAGCTGGTGCTGGAACTGCGCCAGCTGGCCCGCGGCGCCGATGTGGCCGGCCTGGCCGATGTGTCTGAACTGGCGGACCGGCTCGAGCGGACCTATGCCGCCGTGTTCGACGCCAAGGCCCAGCCGGACAGCGAGTTCTTCAGCGTTGCCCGCGCCGGCCATGAAGCCCTCATCAACATGATGGACCAGGTGGCCGCCGGTCTGGCGACCAAGCCAGACGACGACCTGCTTGGCAAACTGCAGGCCCAGCTCGACCAATTCCGCGAACAGGCCGACTCCAGCTTCGCCCAGGATCTGGAGGACATCGACAACAGCTTCGAGGAAGACCTGGAGCTGCCGACCCTGGACATCGAAGCCGACGAACCCGGCGCCGCCGAGGTCGAAACACCGGAAGCCGACGACGGTCTCGACCCCGAGCTGGTCGAGATCTTCCTGGAGGAAGCCCGCGACCTGATCGAAGGCACCGGCGAACGCCTGCAACAATGGACCGAGCAGCCGTCCGACACCGAATTGCTGCGCCACCTGCAGCGCGACCTGCACACCCTCAAGGGCGGCGCGCGCCTGGCCGACATCAGTGCCATCGGCGACCTGTCCCACGAGCTGGAAACCCTGTTTGAAGGCTTGACCGACAACCGGCTCAGCACCCGCGAGGACCTCGAAGACCTCCTGCTGCGCAGCCACGACCGGCTCGCCGCCATGGTGGACGCGATCAGTACCGGTGACCAGCCACGCCCGGCGCCGGACCTGATCCAGGAGATCCAGGCCTACATCAGTCAGCATGCGGGCGGCAGTGATGCCACCTCGTTCGACGCCGAATCCGAAGATGAGATCGAGCTTGAGCTGCCGCAACTGGATGTCGCCGAAGAGGACGAGTCCGGCACACCGGATGCGACCGAGACGGACGACGCCGAGCCGGTGGCGCGCACCGGCGCGCTGCAGAACCTGGATCCGGAACTGGCGGAAATCTTCCTTGAGGAAGCCGGCGACATCATTGATACCACCGCCGAGCAGCTGCACCAGTGGCAGGGCAATCCCGACCAGCCGGAACTGGTCAAGGAACTCCAGCGCGAACTGCACACCCTCAAGGGCGGCGCCCGCATGGCGGAAATCGCGCCCGTGGCCGATATTGCCCATGAAATGGAGACGCTGTTCGAGCGCATCGTCGAAGGCCGCCTGAAAGCCACGCCGGAGCGTACCGATGTCGCCCTGCGCGCCCACGATCAACTGGCGACGATGGTGGACGCCATTGCCGAAGCCGGACAGTGTCCGGAAGCGCCGGACGTTCTGGACGCCCTGAAAGCCGCCCTGACCGACGCGCCGGCCGCTACACCGGTTGACGAAAAAGCCACCGAATCGCCGGAAGACGAGCCGGCAGCGCCTGAAGCCGAAGCCGAAGCCGAAGCCGAAGCCGAAGCCGAAGCCGAAGCCGAAGCCGAAGCCGAAGCCGAAGCCGAAGCCGAAGAAAGTGTGTTCGACGACGCCCTCCTGGTGGAAGCCATGGACCAGGCCGCCGCGGACGACGACGCCGGCGATGCCGAGGACCTCGACCAGGAGCTGGTCAGCATCTTCCTGGAAGAGGCTTACGACCTGGTCAACTCCACCGCCAGCACCCTGCACAGCTGGACCGAAGATCCCAGCAACACCAAGCTGGCTGGCGAACTGCAACGCGACGTGCATACCCTCAAGGGCGGCGCACGCATGGCCGGTGTCGATGCCATCGGCGATCTGACCCACGTGCTGGAGGACCTATTCGAGCGCGTCGCTGAAGGCCGCCTGGACGCCACGTCCGACATGACCGACCTGCTGTTTGCCTGCCACGACCGGCTGGCGCAGATGGTGGAGCAAGTGGCCGCGCAGAAACCCTGCGAGCCGGCCACCGCACTGATCGAGCGCGTCGAAGCCATCCTCTCGGGCCGGGCCGACACGGACACACCGGCTGAAGACAGCGCGCCGGTCGATTTGCCGCCCGTGGAGGTGGACGAGACGCCTGCCGAGCCGACCGCAGCCGACAGCGAGCCGCTGGATCGGGACGACGACCTGATCGGCATCTTCCTGGACGAAGGCGTGGAGATCCACGACGCCATCAAGGAATGCCTGGCGCAATGGCGCGAAGAGCCGGAAGCCCTGGCCAGCATGACGTCGCTGCTGCAGGAGCTGCACACCCTCAAGGGCGGTGCCCGACTGGCTGATGTCGACCCCATCGCGGACCTGGCGGAAACCTGGTACGAGCGCCTGGAATCGACGCTGGCCGATGCCGCCGACGGTGCCGCCGCGCTGGCCCTCAGTGAGAAGGCCTCAGCTCAGTTGGCGCAGATGCTGCGCGATATCGAGGAAGGCCGTACGCCGGTGGCCGACGCCGAGTTGATCGAGGCGCTGGCTCAAGGCGTCACGCCAGTAGATGACGCCCCGGTAACGGAGGAGAACGAGCCTGCCCAGCCTGAAAGCGTCGATCCGGAAGTCCTGGAAATCTTCCTGGAAGAAGCGGGCGAACTGCTCGACCAGATCGAAAACCTGCTGGAAGACTGGCGCAAGGAGCCGTCCAGCGACCACTTCAACCGCGAGCTGCAACGGGCCCTGCACACCCTCAAGGGCGGCGCACGCCTGGCGCAACTGGTTGAGCTGGGTGACCAGGCCCACGCCTTCGAAACCCGCCTGATCGACCTGGGCGGCAACGAACCCGACAGCGCCACCTGGAACGCCATTACCCGGGATCACGACACCCTGACCGACATGGTGGGTGAGATCCGCAAACGCTATGAAGACGCCGGTGCCGGCCCGGTCACCCTGCCGAGCAGTCCGGAGACCAAGGCAGACACCCCGGATGAGGCCGCGCCTCCAGCGGAGCCATCCGCCGAAGCCGCAGCGGACGCCAAACCGGAGCCACAGGCCAAGCCACAACCCAAGCCGCCGGCCAAAAAGGCCCGGAACCGCAAGGCGGACCCGGCCCGTGCCGCGCAGGAAACCATCCGCGTCAACGCCCCGCTGCTGGACGAGCTGGTCAACCTGGCCGGTGAAACCAGTATCACCCGTAGCCGTCTGGAGCAGCAGTCCAGTGACTTCGGCCACACGCTGGACGAGATGGCCGCGACCATCGAACGTCTGCGCGAACAGCTGCGCCGGATGGACATCGAGACCGAAGCCCAGATCCTGTTCCGCGCCGAAAAAGAGCACGGTCCGGACTACGGCGAAGACTTCGACCCGCTGGAGATGGACCGCTACTCCTCCATCCAGCAGCTGTCCCGGGCCCTGAGTGAATCGGCCTCGGATTTGGCGGACCTGCGCGAAACCATGTCCGACCGGACCCGCGACACCGAAACCCTGCTGGTCCAGCAGTCCCGGATCAACACCGAGCTGCAGGAAGGCCTGATGAAAACGCGGATGAACCCGTTCGCGTCCATGGTGCCGCGCCTGCGCCGGATCGTTCGCCAGATCAGCGGCGAGCTGGGCAAGAAGGTGGAGTTTGACGTCCGCAACGCCGAAGGCGAAATGGACCGCAACATCCTCGAGCGGATGGTGGCGCCGCTGGAGCACATGCTGCGCAACGCCCTCGACCACGGCATCGAAACACCGGAAGACCGCCGCAAGGCCGGCAAGCCGGAAACCGGCGAAATCATCCTGTCGCTGACCCGAGAAGGCGGTGAAGTGGTGCTGCGGATGATGGACGACGGCGCCGGCATCCGCACCTCGGCGGTTCGCGAAAAGGCCATCAAGCAGGGCCTGCTGCGCGAAGACGAGGATCTGTCGGACCGGGAGGTCCTGCAGTTCATCCTGCAGCCGGGCTTCTCCACCGCCGCCCAGGTCACGCAGATCTCCGGCCGCGGTGTGGGCATGGACGTGGTGGCCAGCGAGATCAAACAGCTTGGCGGCAGCCTGGACATCGACTCGATGTTGGGCCAGGGCACCACCTTCACCGTGCGCCTGCCGTTCACGGTCTCGGTCAACCGCGCCCTGATGGTCTCCACCGGTGAGGACTTCTACGCCATCCCGCTCAATACCATCGAGGGGATCGTGCGGGTCAGCACCTACGAGCTGGAAGAGTATTACAAGCCGGATGCGCCGCTGTACGAATACGCCGGCCAGGAATACCGCCTGCAGTACCTGGGCGGCCTGCTGCACAGCGAGCACCATCCCAAGCTGCAGGGACAGGCCCTGCCGCTGCCGGTCATCCTGGTGCGCGGGGCTGAACAACCCATGGCGCTGCAGGTGGACAGCCTGATGGGCAGCCGGGAAATCGTGGTCAAGTCCCTCGGCCCGCAGTTCTCGTCCGTACGGGGCGTCTCCGGTGCCACCATTCTGGGTGACGGTAACGTGGTCGTGATCCTCGACCTGCCGGCGATGATCCGCTCCGACATGCTGTCCGAGCGCCAGCGCCTGGCGGATCTGGAAGCGGCTCAGGCCCAGGCCCGCCGCGAGGACCGCGAGACCCTGGTCATGGTGGTGGACGACTCGGTCACCGTGCGCAAGGTCACCTCGCGCCTGCTGGAACGGAACGGCATGGAGGTCATCACCGCGAAGGACGGCCTGGACGCTGTGGCCCAACTGCAGGATCACCGCCCGGACATCATCCTGCTGGATATCGAGATGCCGCGGATGGACGGTTTCGAAGTGGCCAGCTTCGTGCGCCACGACGACAGCCTGCGCGACACGCCCATTTGCATGATCACCTCGCGAACCGGACAGAAACACCGGGAGCGGGCCCTGGCGCTGGGCGTCAACGAGTATCTGGGCAAGCCGTTCCAGGAAACCCAGCTGCTTGACACCATTGAGCGCCTGACCGGGAATCAGTGATGACCCGCGAGGTGCTGCCGCCGGGCGTGGCTATCGTATCCGATAGCCCGCTCCAGCGGCGCCGACTGCAGGACGCCGTCGGAAAATTCGGCCTGGACAGCCGCTTTACCGGAGACCCGGATCGCCTGCTGGCGCAGCCGGCGATCCCGGACGTTGAACTCTGGCTGGTGACGCTCGAAGACGAAGCCGATCATCCCACGCTGTTCGATTTCCTGCTGGAGAATACCGAGGCGCCGATCCTGTTCGGTGTGGACGAGGCTCCGGCACCGGGCACGACCGAGGCCTTTCGCTGGGAACGGCGCCTGCTGGATAAACTGGAACAGCAGCTAGGCGAGCTGGAACAGCTGGACAGCGCCACGACATTAGAGGCGCTGGATCATCCGGAAGAGCCGGTAACCCGACGGGAGCGGCCAGCCTGGATTCCCGCCGGCAAGACGGACGAGCCGGCCGAGGAGATCTGGATTCTGGGAGCATCACTGGGCGGTCCGGCCGCGGTGAAAACGTTCCTCGACAACCTGCCGCCGGGGCTGCCGGTCGGCTTTGTCTATGCCCAGCACATCGATGGTCATTTTACCGAGGTGCTGACCCGGGTGCTGGGGCGCCACGCGGACTACAGCCTGCGCCGGGCCGAAACCGGCTATCGGGTACGTAACGGCGACGTGGTGCTGCTGCCGGTGGAAAACGAGTGGTATCTGGACGACAGCGGCCGCCTGCAGGAAAAAGCGACGCCGTGGCCCGGTCCCTATGGACCGTCCATTGACCAGGTACTGCTCAATGTGGCCGACCATTACCGCGACCGCTGCCATGCTATCCTGTTTTCCGGCATGGGCAACGATGGCGCCATTGCGGCCCCGCTGCTGCACGCCTACGGTAGCCGCATCTGGGTCCAGAACAGTGAAAGCTGTGGCAACAGCTCGATGCCGGACTCGATCCGGGCCACGGGCTGCACCAGTTTCGTCGGCGATCCGGCGCAACTGGCCCGAAAACTGACGCAAACCCTTGAAGAAGCCTGTTTGCTCAAGCGCAAGCAGGATCGCGATTCCGCCTGAGGACGACACCATGGCCGACAATTCCCAAGTCCTTCCCTGCGTACTGATTCCGGTGACGGACCGTCAGTTGCTGCTGCCCAACGTTTCCATCGCCGAAATCGTCGACTATGCCGAGCCGGAAGCGGCCGATGGCGGCCCCGAGTGGCTGATCGGCTACCTCAACTGGCGCGGCCTGCGCCTGCCGGTAATCTCCTACGACGCGGCCAACGGCGGCCAGGGCGCCCGCCCGGATGGCGCCCGCGGACGGATTGCGGTGCTCAACACCATCAGCGACAGCCACCAGGCGATGCCGTTCCTGGCCATGGTGACCCAGGGGATTCCCAGCCAGACCAAGCTGGCCGAGCCCGAGATTCAGCAGGTGGAAGGCGACACCGGTCCGGCGGACCTGATGGTGGTGGATGTCGAAGGCCACACGGCCTATATCCCCAATCTCGAATACCTGGAATCCCTCGCCGCCAAATCCTTCGCGGCCTGACCCAGGCGCTGCGATCGATACGGACCTCGTCCGACCGGGCAATGCGATGTTATAATGTTTCATCCATTGACCGATCGGACGCACCATGTCACAGACACCGCTGCCCTACCGCCCGCATAACCACCGGGCCTGCGTGGATCAGGCCCTGGCCGATGCCCATCGCATCTGCAACGACGCCAAGGCCCGCCTGACCCCGACCCGCGAGCGGGTGCTGGAACTGATCTGGCAATCCCATAAACCGCTCGGCGCCTACGACCTGCTCGGCGCGCTGGCCCAGGACGGCCACAACGCCGCGCCGCCCACCGTCTATCGAGCCCTCGACTTTCTCCAGCAGCACGGGCTGGTGCACCGGATCGCGTCCCTGAACGCGTTCGTCGGCTGCGCCCACGCGGGGCATCGCCATACCGGTTTTTTCCTGATCTGCCGGGCCTGCCGCAACGTCCTGGAGCTGTCGGCGCCGCACGTTGCCGAAGCGGTGGACCAAGCAGCGCAGGATGAAGGGTTCGCGGCCGAAGACACCACCCTGGAAATTGCCGGACTGTGTCCCGCCTGTCAGCAGGAGGGCGACCATGAGTGAGGCGCTGGTCACGCTGGACGATGTCAGTGTGCGCCTGGGCGGCCAGAACATCGTCGATCACGTGCGGTTGACCGTCAGCCGCGGCGATATCATTACCGTCATCGGCCCCAATGGCGCCGGCAAGACCACGCTGATCAAGGCCATCCTGGGGCTGCAGGCCATCAGCGGCGGCCGCATCCGGCGCACGCCGGGCCTGCGTCTGGGGTACGTGCCCCAGCACATCCATTTCCAGCCGACACTGCCGCTGACGGTGAAGCGCTTCATGGCGCTGACCGGGGCCGCGCCCGCGGAGTGCCGGGCGGCGCTGGAACGGACTGCGGTCCATCATCTCTATGACTCGTCCATTCATCACCTGTCCGGCGGTGAAACCCAGCGTGTGCTGATCGCCCGGGCGCTGGTCCGCCAGCCTGACCTGCTGGTGCTGGACGAGCCGGCCCAGGGCGTCGACGTCAACGGTCAGGCCGAGCTGTACGAGCTGATCCGTGAACTGCGGGACAGCCTTCACTGCGGCGTCATCATGATTTCCCACGACCTGCACCTGGTGATGGCGGCCACCGACAAGGTGCTGTGCCTGAACCAGCACGTCTGCTGCAGCGGTTATCCGGAGCAGATCTCCCACGATCCCGCGTTCGTGGAGCTGTTCGGCCGTCACGTGGCGGACAGCGTCGCCATCTACCATCACCACCACAACCATGACCACAACCTGCACGGCGATGTGGTGGATAACGCCCCGACGGAGACCTGCCACGATCATGCCTCTCATTGACGCCCTGCTCGACGATTTCTTCTGGCGCGCGCTGATCGGCGGCCTGGGTGTGGCGCTGGTGGCCGGTCCACTGGGCTGCTTCGTGGTGTGGCGGCGGATGGCCTACTTCGGCGACACCCTGGCCCACTCGGCACTGCTGGGCGTGGCCCTGGGCACGCTGCTGCAGATCCAGCTCAGCCTGGGCATCGCGGTGGTCTGCATCGGGCTGGCGCTGTTGTTAGTGGTTCTGTCCCGCAATCGCAGCCTGGCCACGGACACGCTGCTGGGCATCCTCGCCCACAGTGCCCTGGCCATCGGCCTGGTGACCCTAAGCTTCATGCCGGACGTGCGGCTGGACCTGACCGGCTACCTGTTCGGCGACCTACTGGCCATCAGCCGCATGGATGTGGCCTGGATCTACGGCGGCGCCGCCGTTGTGCTGGCCCTGCTGGCCTGGCTCTGGCGCGGCCTGCTGATGAGCACCATCCATGAGGAGCTGGCCAAGGCCGAGGGCCTGCCGGTGGAACGGTTACGCCTGGGCCTGATGCTGATGTTCTCGCTGGTGATTGCGGTGGCGATGAAGATCGTCGGCGTGTTGCTGATCACCGCGCTGCTGATCATTCCCGCCGCCACCGCCCGGCGCCTGGCCAGCAGCCCGGAGCGGATGGTGGGCCTGGCCATTGTCGGCGGCGTGATCGCCGTCGGTGGCGGCCTGTCGATGTCCTGGTTTCTCGACAGTCCGGCGGGCCCGTCCATCGTGGTGTCGGCCTTCCTGCTGTTCCTGTTGGTCTACGGACTGGTCCGCGAGCAGCGTCACGGATAACCGACTGATCCGGCGACAGATCCGCCCGATTCGCCGCCGTTAACCGCCAAAGCGGCCACATTCCGGCGACGTACCCGGTAGCGACACTGGACGCCAACGCCCCGGCCCACCTAAAGTTAAGGGGTCCCTGCAAGGAATCTGCGGGGATCCCGACACCCCACACCGGACGACATCACGGACGAACACAGCCATCCGGCTACCGGGGTCGTTACCTCATCAGGCAAGGGAGAGCACCCATGGAAAGGCCTGCAGGACGGGGCATGCACATCTGGCTGCCACTGGTGGTCCTTGTCGTCGGCATTCTGTGTACCGGCACGGTGGACCATTGGACCAGCAAGAGCCTGGACAAACAGACCCGAAGCTTGCTCGAAAGCCAGCACGCCCATTTCACCGACCTGGTGCAGCAGGCCATCAACGTCCGCATCCAGACCCTCGACGTGCTGGCCCGGACGCTGTCGGGACACAGCGACCACAGCCGCATCTTCCAGTACCAGACCGAAGCCGTCCTGCGGCGTTTGCCGGACGTGATCGACCTGGACCGCATCATCACCATCTCCGACGACGAACGCCGCGTGGTGGAGCGCAACCTGAGCGATATCGGTGGCCAGTACATCACCCTGGGGGAATGGCAGGAGAGTGGCATCACCCGCGTTGCGCCGCATCAACCCAGCTACCAGGTGGTGATCCAGGTGGCCGACCGCCACCCGCCGAGCGCCATCCTCGGCCTGGTGGCCCCCTCCGTGCCGCATTGGCGCCAGCCGATAGAAACCGCACTGCAGCACGACAAGGTCTCCGCCACAGCCCAGACCCGCATCCAGCGTAACGGCAGCAGCCAGGTCGGCGTACGCCTGTTCCGGGCGCTGGAGGACGGCTCTCTGGTGAGCCTGACGTTTTCCCCCGATCAGTTGCTCAAGGAGGCCCTGCCTGCACAGATGAGTCCGGCCCTGCAGGTAACGGTGTTCGATCTGGACCAGCACCTGAAGACACCGCTGTTTGCCACCGACCGGCTGGAACAGCCGCGCATGGCCTGGGCCCTGCGCTCGGCCATCAGCCTGGCGGACCGGGAATGGATCCTCACCACCATTCCCGACAAGCATTACATGGGCGCACCGGTGGAGCGGATCAGCCAGATCGTGTGGCTGGTGGGGGCCGCCGCGTCGCTGGCCGCCGCTGTTCTGGTCTGGCTGCTGTGCCTGCGACTGGCGCGGGATCGTCGGGACCACGCCTTCGTGACCCGGGCGCTGGATATCGAGAGTCAGGCCCTGGAGAACAACCGGATCGAGAAGCACGCCCTGAAACAGGCGTTGCAGAACAGCGAACAGCGCAGCCGCGACCTGGTGGAAATCGCCGGCAGCTGCATCGCGGAAATGGACGAGGAAGGCCGGATCGGCTTCATCTCAGCGCTGGCCGTGGACTTTCTTGGCCGCCCACCGGCGGAGCTGGAGCATCATCCCTTCAGCAACTACGTTATGCCGGAGGATCGTGAGCGTTTCAAACAGGGCCTGACCGCCTCTCGCCAACAACGTCGATTGGTGCGGATGGATCTGCTGCTGCAGAACAGCGACAGCGTCGGCATACCGGTGACCCTGCGGCTGAAGCCGGTGGTGGATACCCTCACCGGCTGTGCCGGCTTCCGACTGTCCATCCAGGCCCGACCGGGTCAGCCGGAGGAAGACATATCCGCGGTCTGACCCGTCACAGGCTCTTGTGGGTCCCGTCGCAGAAGGGCGCATCACCGGTCTGCTTGCAGCCACAGAACCAGACCCACTCGTCCCGCTCGGCAGTGTATTTCACGGGACGCAGCTGGGTCGCCTTATGGGAGCCGTCGCAGAAGGGCTGGTCCGCGCTGCGACCGCAGGCGCACCAGAAATAGGATTTGCCGGCTTCTACCGGAATCGCGTAAGGACTGGATCGAGCCACACGGGGCGCATCGTCGGACATGGCGGTCACCTCCAGGCCATGGATGTCGTTTCCCCAGTATAGACGGCAGAGACGATCAGAGCGGCTGGACCGCCTCGGCCACCCGGCCACTGTCCACCAGATCGAGGAAGGCCTCGCCCAGGCGCTCGCTGTCCCCGATGGCCTGCCGCCAAACCTGTTCCCGCCCGTCGTCGTTGCCCAGGTAACGCTCGAAATCCTTCCGGTCGGGCAGTTTGCGGTCCGGCAGCTGGGCCAGGTAGTCGCGGGACGGGGCCACCAGGACCACGTCCTGCAGGCGCGTATGATCGCCCCGGCGCCAGGGCAACGATTTGTCGAACCAACCGGGAATGATGCGGTCGGTGAAGTGGGGATAGAGCACCACGCCGGGCTGCTCGTAAGGCAGGTCGAGATGATAGTCGAGCAGACCGCCGTCGCGGTACATGCCTTCCGGCGCGCCGGCAATTCCGGCCACCCCGGACATCACCATGGGAATCGACGCCGACGCCAGCAGAGCCGCCATCAGGTTGTCCCGGGTCAGCGGCACCTGATGACTCTGGAAGTCGATCAGGTCGCCCAGCGGGGCGCGCTCACGGGGATCGTGCAGGATACCGCGCTCCATAAAGCGGCCCAGGTGCTTACGGCTGACCATGTTGGCGCTGATCGCGGCCATCAGCCCCAGGGCCAGTCGGCCGCGGGTGTCGTGCTGGAGCATGCCGCGGCTGCGCACCACCACGATATTGAGGCGGTAGTCCGGGTGGTTGAGGATGGCGTCTTCCCGTCCGCCCAGCAGCTCTTCCAGGAACACCATGCTGCGGCGCGTCACCTCGGCCATGCTGACACCCTTTGGAAAACGCTGGCGGGTGTACAGATCCGACAGCCGGGCCAGCTGGCTGACCGGATCACCGGAGGAAATGGCCGCAAACCGCCAGCTGCCAATGGAGGCGCCGATCAGAGACCGCACCTGCGGCGCCCGTGGCAGCCACTCGCCAAAGATCGCCTGGTCCAGCCCACAGATGCCCAGCGCCTTGGGACCACCGGCGGCACCGGGAACCACGTGCACGTCTTCCGGACGCAGGCCGTGCTCCTGGATACGGGCGTAAGCCCGGCGTCCCGCACGGATGGTCAGGACGGATTGGTCTGGCGAAACGGTGGACATGGCAATTTCCTATACAGCGACGAAGCTGAGCGGGAGTCTAACGGACCCGCTCCCACAGCAAAAGCCTGTTTCGCAACGGCATCCCGGGGCACGCCGCTGCGGACGGGGCCTGATCTGGTCCGGCCACTGCGCTATACTGCCCGGGAATTTATCCGGAACCCCCTCCATGGCGCGCGCGAATCACGGCGAAGCAACCCGCAAGAAGATCATCCTGACCGCCCTCGACCTGTATGCCCGGCACGGGCTGGACGGGGTGTCATTGCGGACCATCAGCGCGGAATCCGGCACCCGCAATTCCGCGGCCGCCCATTATCATTTCGGCAGCCGTCTGGGCCTGCTGGAGGCGGTGATCACCTTTATTACCGATCACACCCGGCCACAGTTCGAAAGCGGGTTCCGGGGCGTCGAGGAGGCTCCCGCGCCAACGCTGCGCGACGTGGTCCGGGCCGTGACCACGCCTTACCTGTCCCTGACCCTGGCACCGGACTGGGGGCCGTCCGCACTGCGCTTCATGGCCCACCTGCACGCGGACAACACACCGGACATTGTCGAACTGCTGAACACCCACTTCCGGCCCGATGTGGAGCGCATCGAGGCCCAGCTGTGCCGGGCGCTACCGACCATTCCCCGGGATGTCCTGCGTATCCGCCTGGCGTTCACCTTCGTCAGCCTGATCCACGGCGCCGCGGAGATCGATATGCTGTCCCACACGCCGTTCGGCAACATCCGCCCCGACGACCTCACCCTGTTCAATTACTTCCTCGACTTCATTGAAGGCGGGTTGGCCGCCCCACCCGCCAGTGAATAAGTGGCCGCCCAGGCTGTGGCGGTAGCCAGACGATAGGACTTTCGCTTCGCCAAATTCCTGCTATAAGTGTCCGTAACGTCCACAAAAACGCGGGCGTCTGAACGATGGATCGGTCCCGCAACCTGCAGGAGCGCAGTGTGGCCAAGCGGTTAGCCCTGAAATACACAGCCACCAACCCGACGGAAACGATCCTGGGCTTCCAGCGCCAGATTGTCTATCACGTACATTTCTGGACCCTGGTGGCCGTGGCGCCGCTGGTGCTGGTCCAGTGGTCCGAACATCATCCGTTGCTGAGCCTGCTGCTGGCGATCTTCTGCCTGAACCTGGTGGCGGTGATCCTCTACCTACGCCTGCGCGGTCGCTATCTCTTCAAGGGGCGCTTCTTCGCCCTGTTTGCCATTGCCTGCACCGTCTACTCGACGATCATCAACGGGCATAACGGCCTGTTCTGGGGCTATCCGGCCATTGCCGCGATGTTCTTCCTGCTGTCCCTGCGCGAAGCGCTGATCCTCAACGGTCTCTTTATCATCATCCTGGCCGGGGTATCCTTCGAGCGTTTTCCCACGCCGGAATTCTGGCGCATCACCAGTTCCCTGAGCCTGACGGCCGTTTTCGTTGCCGTGTTTGCCTGGCTGGTGGGGCGGATGCAAAGCGAGCTGACGGACCTGGCCACGACCGATCCGTTGACCGGCTGCCTGAACCGTTCCCAGATGGCCGATGAACTGAACAGCCAGATCCAGCTGCGCGAGCGCTACGAGCGGGTCGCCAGCCTGATCCTGGTGGATCTGGATCATTTCAAGACGATCAACGACCGTTGGGGCCACGCCACCGGCGACACGGTACTCCAGGAAGCCGCCACGCGCCTGCGACGGCGACTGCGGGACACCGACATGCTGTTCCGGATCGGCGGAGAGGAGTTCATGATGGTGTTGCCGGAAACCCGGCAGAAAGCGGCCGAAGAGCTCGCGCGGCAGTTGCTGGATACCCTCAGCGTGGCACCGTTCAGCAAGGACATCCAGGTGACCGCCAGCGCTGGCGTCACCGAACTGATCAAGGGCGAAACCTGGTCCACCTGGCTCAACCGGGCCGACCAGGCGCTCTATACCGCGAAAGAGGCGGGCCGCAACCGGGTCATGATCCTGCGCGGCTCGGAACGGGAAGCCAGCGGCGACGACATGCCGGTACCGAATGTCTGATGAAACACCTTCGGCCTGGAATGGTCGGTTTCCGACGGCCTAGACCCGGGCCAGGAAGTCCCGCACTGCCTCGAACACCTGCACCGGATTCTCGTAGTGGGGATAGTGCCCCACCCCATCCAGGGCGACGACGTCGGGCTGTTTGATCAGCTGCCGGTAGCGATCCGCCATGGCCACGCCGGACACCGGATCCTCGGTACCCGAAATCAGCCGCAGGGGCTGCTGCGCATTGACCAGCGCACCCACCCAGCGATTGCGGTGGCAGCGGCGTTCGTCCATGTAATGGATCAGCCGGTGCAGGATGCCGCGCCCATTGTTGTACAGCAGCAACTGCCAGAAACTGTTCAGCTCGCTGCGGTTGGGGCGGGTGTGGTGGCCGAACAGCTTGGAAAAGTTGTGGTCGAACACCCCACGGGTGAAACCCCGGCTGATCAGCCCGCCCAGGGGGCCTACCAACAGTTTCTGGATCAGGATCGGCTGATGCACTTCCGGAAACAGGGCCCCGTTGAGGAAGCAGGCACTGGCAATCGAGAACGGCAGTTGGCCTTCCTGCTCCCGGGCGAGCAGTTCCTGCGCCACGCTGCAACCGTAATCGTGAGCCAGCAGGTGGACCCGCTCAACGCCCATGGCCTCCAGCCAACCCTGTTGCAGGTCCGCCTGGTCGATCAGGCTGTAGGGATAGTCCACCGGCTTGTCGGAAAACCCGAAGCCCAGCATGTCAGCCACCAATACACGGTGGGACTGGGTCAGGTAGGGCCAGAGTCGGTTCCAGTCCCAGGACGCGGTCGGAAAACCGTGCAACAACAGGATAACCTCACCGCGGCCCTCCATGCGGCTGAAGATGGCGTGTTCACCGTAGGCGAACCACTTGCCCGCCTGCTGCCAGCGATGAACCGGGATACCGGCGTGATGGTTGTCGGTCGGTACATCCAGAGAAACTACACGTTCCATATGCCCTTTTTCGTCCCCGCTGCCCTGGCGCGTCAGTTCTGAACCCGGAATGCCCGGCCACCTGTAAAGAATACTTTACACCTTCCTCCGGTTGGGTCGGTACCTTCCCGTCTCGGCTTATTAGACTAGCGCATTCCCCCTTCGGGAAGCACTGCAGGACAGGTCATTTCAGGCATCGCATCACAGCCACCCGGTTGGCCGGGTGTTTTTTAATCAACTGGTACGGAATCTGCTTCGTATATGACTGTGGAAGTTGAAACGACGTGCCCCCATATCATGATCATGACAGCAAGGGCCGTCAAAGGCGCCCACCCGGCTTTCCGGGCGTCGCGCGAACCGTGTGAGGTTTTGCCATGCGTACCATCGAACCAGTCAACCAGACCCGGCGGGACGACAGCCGTCTCAACCGCCTCTACCACCTGAAACAGCAGCAGTTGCAGCGCTCCGGGCGACGCAGCGACAGCCTGCTGTATCGTGTGCTTGCCGCCGAGGCCGATGCCATCAGCAATGCCCTTGGCAAAGAGACCAGCGACACCGAGTGACCCGCCCGGGCAGTCATCCGCAGGGAATTTGGGCTTCAGGCCGGAAATGGCTTAGTCTTCTAAGATTCGCCAACGAAAGGCGTCCATCAGAGACGCCCTGAACCGCTTGGCACTCATCCGGTTACCCCGATCGCACGTACGTGCCTGAAGCCCTCCCCAGAGACATGCGGAATGACTGACACGACCGACACCATCGCCAAACACTACGAACAGATCATGAAGGCCCTCGGTGAAGACACCGCCCGTGAAGGGCTGGCCAAGACACCGGAGCGGGCCGCCAAGGCCATGGAATTCCTGACCCGGGGCTACCGGCAGGATCTTGCCAGCGTCGTCAACGACGCCACCTTTGAATCCGACATGGACGAAATGGTCGTGGTCCAGGACATCGAGCTCTACAGCCTCTGCGAGCATCACCTGCTGCCGTTCATCGGCAAGTGCCACATCGCCTACATTCCCCAGGGTCGGGTCCTGGGCCTGTCCAAACTCGCCCGCATCGTCGACATGTATGCCCGTCGCCTCCAGATCCAGGAAAACCTGACCCGCCAGATCGCCGAGGCCATCGAGTCGGTAACCGGCGCCCAGGGCGTCGGTGTGGTGATTGAAGCCCAGCACATGTGCATGATGATGCGTGGCGTGGAGAAGCAGAATTCGCGGATGAAGACCTCCGTCATGCTGGGCAGCTTCCGCAAATCCCAGGCCACACGGACGGAATTCCTGCAACTGATCAACCACTGAGAGGAACCGGATCGATCATGACCTTACCCGCTGCAGTCGTCACCGGCGCCGGACGGCGTCTCGGATATGAACTGAGCAAGTCTCTGCTGGCTCGCGACTACCAGGTGTTTGCCCTTTATCGCACCGCCACCGACGAGGTGGAAGAACTGCGCGAGAGGGGCGTCTCAGTCATTCAGACCGATCTGGCCGACCACGCCAGCGTGCAGCAGGCCATCGAGCGGATCCGCCACACGACGCCCCTGCGGGTGCTGATCAACAACGCCTCCCAGTTCGAGCAAAACCCGCAAGACCCGGCCGCGCTGACCGAACTCGCCGAGCGACTCTATCGGGTCAACGCCGTGGCGCCGATGCAGCTGATCGAAGGGCTGGCCGATACTATGGCGGCCTCCAGCAGCGAGCGCGCCCCGCTGCCGGTGGTGATCAACATTACCGATATCTTTGCTGAAAACCCCAACCCGCGCTACGCGGCCTATTGCGCCACCAAGGCAGCGCTGGCCAACCTGACCCTGAGCTACGCCAAGTCGCTGGCGCCGGCGGTGCGGGTCAACGCCATCATGCCGGGGCCGATCCGCTTCCTGCCGCGGCACACCGACGATGAGAAACAGGAGGTGCTGGACGAAACGTTACTGGCCCGGGAAGGCGGTTTCGAGAGCGTCGTCAAGCAGGCCATGGCGCTGATCGACAACGATTTCATGACCGGTGCGATGATCCCAGTAGATGGTGGCCGTCGCCTGGCCTAGCGCCAGCTCACCCAGACGAAGCGTCCGGCAGTCGGCAGGATCCACCCGATCCGCCAGCAAGGCCTGGAAATAGGGCTCCTGCACACTGCGCCCGTCGGGCAGCCCATTGGCACGGGTCTCGAGGATGTCGATATCGATGGTGCGATCCTTGAGGCTAGAGGCGGGGTCGCTCCGGTCCCGCCCCAATGACTCTTCCACGCCATTGAACCAGGCTTTCAACTCGGTCGGCGCCAGCGGCGATTGCAACACCACCAGCGCATTGAGAAAGCCCCGGTCACTGTCGATCCCCTGGGGGCGGGTAGCCACCACCGGGCTGATTCGCAGGCAGCCGGTCTTCTGCACCAGCAGATCCAGCGCCCGCGGCAGGTTCTGTTCCGGGCGGATGTTGCTGCCCAAGCCACACAGGTACCACATGGTTACCTCAGTCATTTCCGTCACAAACGCTGTTTCATACGCTGATCCCGGGCGGATCGATTGCCGTTACAGTTCAAACGTCTGTCCCTGTCGGGCGTAGCCGGCGAAATTCGAGGCCACCCGGGTTTCGAATTCACGGTAGTGATCCTCATAACTCATCAGGTACATGCGCTCACGCAGCGCGGCGGGGTAGCTGACCTCCAACTCCGCCAGGCTGGCGTGGACCGGGTTCCACTCTGCCAACGTGCAGTCGTGCAGGATGATCTCGGGATCGCGCCGGGTCACCGCCTCCACGATCGGCCGGGTATCGCCGCTAAACAGCAATCGGCGGTTGATGAACAGGCCATAGGACGGTTTGTTGGGCGTGTGGTTATTCTGGAAATACTCCAGGTGCACACCCTCGAATTCAAACGCGCCGTCCAGTCGGATCACCTCGAAATAATCGTCCAGCGTGGCCGGCCCTTCACCCACCTGACCCATCACGCCCTTCAGCGTCTGATCCCAGAGCTCCTCGTAGACGCCCGGAGGCAGGTACAACCGGGGTTTGAAGCCGTAGCGGAAACGGCATTCGTAGGCCAGGCGCTCCAGGCCAAAGCAGTGATCGGCGTGCACGTGGGTAATGAAGACGCCATCCACCTGACTCAGGTCCAGCCCCAGATCGCGCAGGGCAAACTTGATGGTGTAACCGGCATCGATCAGCAAGCGACGCCCGCCGGCGGTAATCATCGCGTTGTTGTTCCAGTGCGCGATGGCCTCGGAGTGGCCGACGCCGGTCATGGTGAATACTGCCATTGATTGTCCTTCATCCATTACAGGGTTGTGGCTTGTCCAGAGGCCGTGACTTGGGCCAGAATTGCTCAGGAGTCCTTCAGGGACTCCCGAACGTCGAGCCGCCGGTCGCCCAAGCACCGGCAACCATAGCCCTTTATGCCAGCACTTGGAACCGGAAACCCTATGGCCACGCCTGAGCAGCTTCGCAAGATTCTTGAGTCCGTCCGCACCATCGCCCTGGTCGGTGCCAGCGAGAAGCCCCACCGCGACAGCCATACCGTCATGGCGTTCCTGCAGGGTCGCGGCTACCGGGTGATTCCGGTCAATCCGCGTCTGGCAGGCGGCACCCTGCTGGGCGAACACGTCTATCCGAACGTCACGGCGATCCCCGGAAAGATCGACATGGTCGACCTGTTCCTGGCGAGCCACCGCGTAGGGGCTGTGGTGGACGAAGCCCTGCGCCGGGGTGACGTCGATGCCATCTGGATGCAGATCGGCGTCATCGATGAAGACGCCGCGGCCCAGGCTGAATCCGCCGGCCTGCAGGTGGTCATGGACCGCTGTCCCAAGCAGGAAATTCCGCGGCTGGGTGTGCCATTGGCCACACCGTGAAGCGCGTTGTCACTTTCCGACCCAAACCGTTGCGTTTTTTTACACCCGCCCTTCACGGCTGGTTGAGGCAGGACCTGAAGTTCGTCCGCCAACCCGATCGTTGCTGACCACTTTTTCATCAAACGGTCTTATTCTTGCGAGAAGCTGGAGGTAACCGGTCCCGGAGACAATCACTCAGTGTCTCCCCGACGCCCCGATCCGTCTTCGCCGGCGGCAGGTGAGGAACACCGCCCCGGCGCCCCCACAACGGAGGTGCATCATGGTCGATCAACTGGTTTCCTTCGCCAAGATTGCGGCCGTCACAGCCCTGTTCATTGTCGCATCAGCCTATACGGCCGGGCCGGGTATCGGCTTCTGAACCGCCCAACCGCGGCATAATTGTATAAAACATCGTCAAACGCACAGTCACGCGACCGATCCCGTGCAATACTGACCGTACGCTCATTGTCAGGATCGGTCGCGTCATGCCGTTCAGACGTCAACCTAACCGAAAGCCCGTCAAAGCTTCCCGTCGCGTCGTCGACAATCTGATTCGTTCACGGATTCCGGTGGATCTGTTGGGCATCGGCATGCGCGTCATCAAGCTGGATCGCCCGTGGACCGAAGTGCCGGTGCTGTTCCAGGGCTTCACCATCGACCGCGCGGACCAGCTCGCAATCCTCCGCCAGCACTGCGAATGGGTCTGGGTGGAAGCCCTGTCGACGGAATTGACACCGGTACTGGAGCAGATCGAAATCCAGCGGCGCCGGCGTGACGAGCCCATGCCGGAACAGCATCCGATCCATGTCGAACTGCCCCGCGCCCGGAAAGTCTTCGAATCCACCAGCGACTATGTCCGTGACCTGCTGGACCGGGTCGAGAGCGGCGTCGACGTGAATCTGTCGATGGCCCGCCCCCTGATCCAGCGCTGCGCCGAGAGCATCACCGCCAACCCCAGCGCCATGTTCTGGATGAACCGCATCAAGCATCGCGACGCCTACACCGCTGAGCACTGCCAGCGGGTCGCCATCCTGGCCATGGCGTTTGCCCGCTACCTGGGGATGTCGACGGTGGACATGGAAACCGCCGGGCTGTGCGGGCTGCTGCACGACATCGGCAAGATGCAGGTGCCGCACCGGGTGCTCAACAAACCCGGCGCCCTGAACGCGGCCGAAATGGAGATCGTTCGCCAGCACACCCGCCATGGCCATGATCTGTTGCGGCAACAGGACCTGGACCCGATCGTGGCCACCGTCTGCCTCGACCACCACGAGCGGCTCGATGGCGCAGGCTACCCCCGCGGCCTGCAAGCCTGGCAGATCAGCCGTTTCGCACGACTGGTGGCGATCGTCGACGTGTTTGACGCCATCACCAGCGATCGATGCTACCGCGCCGGGCTGCCCACCACCGACGCCATGCGCATCCTCTACCGCGAGCGCGACCGTCAGTTCGATGCCGGCATGATCGAAGCCTTTATCCGCATGATCGGCGTCTATCCCCCTGGCAGCCTGGTGGAGCTCAATTCCGGCGAAGTGGCCGTGGTGATTTCCAACCACCCATCCTATAAACTACGCCCGCGGGTAGAGATCCTGCTCGGGCCCGATAAACAGTCCGTCCCGCCCCAGACCATCGATCTCAAAGACGAACCCCGCACCACAAGCGGCCAGCTCTACACCATTACCGCCCCCCTTCCGGATGGCGCCTACGGAGTCACCCTGTCAGGCCGTATTGAGACCATTACTGAATCAGCCTGAGGCGCCGTGAGCTATCTCGATAACCTGCTGTTTTCACTGTCCGTGACGGCACCGATCTTCCTGGTGATGGCCGCTGGCTGGTTCCTGCGCCGCCTCAAGTGGATCGACGATGCCTTTGTGGAAACCGGCTCACGCCTGGTGTTCAACCTGGCCCTGCCCGCGCTGATCGTCACCAGCCTGGTCAACCTGGATCTGGACAGCCTGGTCAATCCCCGGCAGGTGGGATTTGGTGTGACGGTGACCGTGGCCAGCTTTGTCCTGCTCTGGATCGTCAGTGCCTGGTGGCCGGGTTCCGGACCGGATCGGGGTGTTTTTGTGCAGGGCGCGTTTCGCGGCAACCTGGGCATCATCGGCATCGCCGTCTGCGCCAGCCTCTATGGCAATACGGGGCTGGCGGTCGGTTCGGTCCTGCTGGCCGGCATTACGCTGGCCTATAACATTCTGTCGGTCTACGCCCTGACCGCCAGCGGCGGCCGGCAGCACACGTCCTGGCGCCAAATTATCCGGGGCATCACCCGCAACCCGCTGATCATCAGCATCCTGCTGGGCCTGACGCTGGCCGCCTTCAAGGTGCCAGTGCCGGACCTGATTCTGACCAGCGCCGCCTATTTCGGACAGATGACCCTGCCGCTGGCCCTGCTCTGTGTGGGCGCCACGCTCAGCCTGGACGCGCTCAGCCATGGCACCGCGACCGCCTTCGTGGCCACCGCCCTGAAACTCGTCGTCCTGCCGATTGCAGGCACCCTGGCGGCGCTGCCTTTCGGCTTTTCACCCATGGAGCTGGGCACCCTGTTTGCGATGTTTGCCTCGCCCACGGCCACTGCCAGCTACGTCATGGCCCGCACCATGGGGGGCAATCACCAGCTGGCCGCCAGTATCGTGGCCCTGACGACCCTGCTGGCGCCGATCAGCCTGAGTGTGGGGATCTACGCCCTCCGGACTCTGGGCCTTATTTAGAGATCGAGCATGTCTGGCGCTTATCGCGACAGGTTCCGCCAATTTGGCACCACGATCCCGAGACTTCCTACAAATTACAGACACATGAATTGCAAATACTTGTAAACTCTACTGAAGTATTCATTGTACTGGCCGAGAATGTGAGGACAGTACAACAAACAAATGTCGTGTTTCAGGAGTTCCATGCATAACGAGACGTCCAGATGGTACACCGGGCTCATGCGGGTGGTGGTCAGTCCCGCATTACCGGCCGTGTTGCTGTTGACGTTTATCGTGCTGGCGACGGTCCTCTGGCAGGGCATCGAACGCCAGGTCCGGCACCAGATGGAACTGACCCTGGATGCCGAGGCCACCGCCCTGTCGCGGGAACTGGCCTCCGACTTTACCGCCCATGTCCATGCCTTGCGCCGGATGGCGGAACGCCGGGCTGCCAGCCCGAATATGCCCCGGGAGATCTGGCAGGAGGACGCCGAACACTACCTGCGGGATTTTCGCCACTACCAGGCCATCGAGTGGATCGCTCCCGACTACCGCATTCGCTGGGTGGCGCCCCTGGCGGGCAACGAGAATGTGGTCGGCTTTAACGTCGCCTTCAACGCCGAGCGACTCGCCAGCCTGAAGCAGGCTGCCCGCACCGGTGTGGCCGACTTTTCCGGCATCATCGAGTTGCGCCAGGGCGGCACCGGCATTGTCATCTACGCCCCTATCGTTGACGACGAAGGGGGCCGGCACGGCTTCATCGCCGGTGTTTTCCGTATGGAAGGTCTGGCCGAAGCCCTGATCACGCCCCGCATCCACGACAACTTCCAGGTCGATATCGAAGAAGACGGCCAGGTCCGCTACACCAACAAACCCGACAGCCCGATCGCCGGCCGTCTGTCGCAGGAAGCCACGCTGTCGGTGCCGGGCCTGGCATGGACGCTCCGGATCACCCCAACCCGTGAGTGGACCACAGACCACCAGGGCATCTGGCCGGACCTTGCCCTGGTCAGCTTCCTGATCCTCGGCCTGCTGATCAGCCTGCTGGTGTGGCTGACCCAGGCGGTGATGCGCCGCAACCGGGCACTGGAACACGCCCGCAGCGCCCTGGAAAACGAAATCTATCAGCGTGAGTCGGTGCAGCAGGATCTGGCCCGAATCGAATCCACGGACAGCCTGACCGGCCTGGCCAATCGCCGCTTCTTCGTCGAAGACCTGACCCACACCCTGGCCATCGCCGACCGCCAGTACCGCCAGGTCGCGTTGATCATGCTGGATCTGGACCGTTTCCAGATCCTCAACGATACCCTCGGCCACCAATTCGGCGACGAACTGCTGATCAAGGTGGCCGAGCGCCTGAACCAGCTCAGCAGCGAACGGGTGCTGGTGGCCTATTCCAGCGGCGACGAGTTCATGATCTGCCAGCAGCACATCGACGACATCGACGACGTCATCGCGCTGCTGGGCCAGATCAAGCAATGCTTCGTGGACCCGTTCGAGGTCCAGGAACAGAGCCATCAGATCACCGCCACCATGGGCGTGGCCATCTACCCGCAGAGCGGACTGGATGCCGATATCCTGCTGCGCAATGCCGACGTCGCCCTCTACCGGGCCAAGGAAAACGGCCGCAATCACTATCAGTTCTACACCGAGGGCATGCAGGACCGGGAAGTGCGCCGGCTGGAACTGGACAAGGACCTGAACCGCGCCCTCAGCGAAGATCAGCTGGTGCTGCATTTCCAGCCTCAACTGGATCTGGCCACCCAGCAGATCGGCAGCGTGGAAGCGCTGATCCGCTGGCAGCATCCGACCCGCGGTCTGCTGCCACCGGTGGACTTCATCCCGCTGGCCGAGGAGAGCGGTCGCATCACCGATATCGGGCGCTGGGTGGCGATGGCGGCCTGTCGCCAGCTGGCCGCCTGGCAGGGCGGTCCCTTCGACCACCTGCGGATCGCCATCAACCTGTCCGGACGCGAGCTGGAAGACCGGGACCTCGTCAGCAACATCGAACGGGCCCTGCGCGATAACAACGTCACGGCCGACAAGCTGGAAGTGGAGCTGACCGAGGAAATCTTTATCGACAACCTCGAGCACAACCTGGACCAACTCAAACGCCTGCACCAGATTGGCGTGCACCTGGCCATCGACGACTTCGGTACCGGCTATTCCTCACTGGCCTACCTGCGGGACTTCCCGGTGGACCTGCTCAAGATCGACCGCTCGTTCATCACCCGGGTGACCGAACGCCACGACGACGCCATCATCACCCGGGCGGTGATCAACCTGGCCCACAACCTGGGCATCCAGGTCGCCGCTGAAGGCATCGAAACCGAAGCCCAGCTCAACTTCCTCAATACCCACCGTTGCGACCTGGCCCAGGGCTACCTGATCGGCCGCCCAATGCCGGCGTCGGAGCTGGAGGCACTGGTCAGCCGGGGCTTCCAACTGCCCAACCCGCTGCACCAGCCCGATTGACCCGCTCCGGTGAACGCAACGCGGCGTTCACGCGTAAACCACGATAAGATACGCACTCATTTATCCCGGTCGGAGCACTATGAGTACCTCCTCCCCGCACTACCTGACAGCCGAACAGGACCAACAGGTCCGGCGCTGGGAACGCTGGAACCGCCGCTACTTTATCTTTGCCTTTGTCGCCCTGGTGATCCTGCTGGTCTTCAGCAGCCAACTGGGATTGTCCAGCGGCCAGGACTGGGGCGCGCTGGGTCCGCTGCTGGTGTTGCTGATTGTCCCGATCATCGTGCTGCAGCTGCGTCTGCGCTGCCCCGCCTGCGACCATCGCATCGGCTGGCAGGCCAAACTGCAGGCGCCGGATCAGTGCCGGCATTGCGGCATCGTCCTGCGCGCCCGCCAATCCCGCTGACGCTTGCCCAGAAAACCCTTGACCTTTGAGTTGCTCAAGGGTTTTAAACTGTCCCTGAATCCATCGGGGAGAGTGTCCCATGAAGGTGAGCGAGCTGGCCCGCGCCGCAGGCGTGAATCCGGAGACGGTGCGTTTTTACACGCGGGAGGGGTTACTGCATCCCGAGCGTAACCCGGACAACGGTTACCACATCTACTCCAGCGACGACCTCCAGCGCATGCAGTTCGCCCGCAAGGCGCGGCAGCTGGGATTCGCGCTCAGCGAAATTCAGTCCATCCTGGGGGAAGCGGACCATCACACCTCCCCCTGCCCCATGGTGCGCGACATTTTCGAGCGCCGCCTGCAGGACGTGGAAGCCCGCCTGGCCGAACTGGAAGCCCTGCGCAACCGCATGCGCGATGCCATGGCCGCCTGGGAAACCATGCCCGACGGCACACCGGACGGCCACACCATATGCCGCCTGATCGAGCACTGGGACGACTCCGAGGCGAACACCGATAAACAAGGAGGGCACGCATGAACACCGCAACGCGACATCCCGCCCAACTGGCCATCCAGGGGGCCTCCTGTCAGGGCTGTGTGCGCAAGATCCGCGAGTCCCTGACCGACCTGGTGTCCGATCCGGAGCAGGTCACCGTCGACCTGGACCAGCAGCGCGTGACCCTGCCGGAAGCCACCGACGCCGAAGCAGCCGCCCAGCGGGTGATCGACGCCGGGTATCCGGCCCGGCCCGTCGAGGCGCAAGCCGGCGAGACCCTGACCATCCGCGGCGCCTCCTGCCAGGGCTGCGTCCGAAAAATCCGCGACGCCGTGGCGCCGCTGGTGGACTCCACCGACACGGTGACGGTCGATCTCGAGCAACAGACGGTCACCCTGCCCGCGGGCACGGATCTGGATGCCGCGGCGGCTCGCATCACCGAGGCCGGCTATCCCGTGCAGAGCGCGGAAGGCGAAGCGACTGTCAAGCTCGCCATCCAGGGCGCTTCCTGCCAGGGCTGCGTCAAGAAGATCCGGGAGGCGGTGACACCACTGGTAAACGCAGCGGATGATATTGATGTCGACCTGGCGAGCCAGACCGTTACCCTGCCGGCCGGTATCGACGCGGAAGAGGCCGTCCAGCGCATCTCCGACGCGGGCTATCCGGCACAACGGGCGGACGCCGTTGATACCGAAGAGGCGGACAGCGGCCCGCCCGAGCCCGCAACATCCGCCGCCACGTCACCCCAAGACCGATCGAGTAGCGGCTCCCACGCCGACGATGGCGAGATCCACCTGTCGATCACCGGCGCCACCTGTGCCTCCTGCGTACGCACCATCGAAACCGCCATGCAGCGGGTGCCAGGCGTGACCGAGGCGCGCATGAACCTGGCCGACCTGACCGCCACCGCCCAGGGGAATGCCAGCACCGATGCCTTGATCCAGGCCATCAGCAGCGCCGGCTACGGCGCCAGCGAGATTCACGACCAGGATGCGGTGGATGACGAGAAGGAAGCCGCCAGCCGAAAGGAATACCGGACTCTGCTGACCAAGATGGCCGTGGGCCTGGGGTTGGGTCTTCCCCTGATGGCCTGGGGGCTATTCGGCGGCACCATGGCCGTTAACGGCGACACCCGCATTGGCTGGCTGATTGTCGGGGCCGTCACCCTGGCGGTGCTGGTGCTGGCCGGCGGCCATTACTTCACCGGCGCCTGGAAGGCCTTTCGCCATCACAACGCCAACATGGACACCCTGATCGCCCTGGGCACCGGCACCGCGTGGCTCTATTCCATGGGCGTCGTGCTGGCGCCGGAGCTGTTGCCGGAAGCCGCCCGGCATGTCTATTTCGAGGCGTCGGCCATGATCATCGGCCTGATCAACCTCGGCCAGGCGCTGGAACTGCGCGCCCGAGGCCGGACGTCACAGGCCATCCGCCGTCTGCTCGACCTGCGCGCCCGCACCGCCCGGGTCATCCGCGACGGTCAGGAGGTCGACATCCCGGTGGAAGAGGTGCAAGTGGGCGATCACTTCCGCGTGCGCCCCGGCGAAAAGGTCCCGGTGGATGCGGTGGTCATCGACGGCGAAAGTCGCATCGATGAAAGCATGCTCACCGGTGAGCCCATGCCAGTGAACAAGGCCAAAGACGACGAGGTGTCCGCCGGCACCATCAACAGCAGCGGCGCGCTGGTGTGCCAGGCGACCCGGGTCGGCTCGGAAACCGCCCTGGCCCAGATCATCCAGCTGGTGAAAAAGGCCCAGGGCGAGAAACCACCCATCGGCCGGCTGGCGGATCGGATCTCGGCGATTTTCGTGCCCACCATCCTGCTCATCGCCATTGCCGCAGCGCTGGTCTGGTACAACGTCGGCCCGGCCCCGGCAGCGGCGCACATGCTGGTGGCCGCCACCACGGTGCTGATCATCGCCTGCCCCTGTGCGCTGGGGCTGGCCACGCCCATGTCGGTGATGGTCGGCGTGGGTAAAGCCGCCGAACACGGCATCCTGATCCGTCAGGGGGAAGCCCTGCAGCTGGCCGGCCAGCTCGACACGGTGGTGCTGGACAAGACCGGCACCATCACCGAAGGCAAGCCCCGCGTCACCCAGCTGGTGCCAGCGGACGGTGTCAGCGAGAACGAGCTGTTGGGGTTGGCCGCCGGCCTCGAGCAACACTCCGAACACCCGCTGGCGCAGGCGATCCTGACCGCCGCCGATGAGCGGAGGGTGGAACGGTTCAGCAGCAGCGGCTTCGAAGCCCTGAACGGCCAGGGCGTCACGGCCCAGGCCGACGGCCAGACACTGCGTCTGGGCAACCGCCGCTGGCTGGAAAGCGAAGGCGTGGACCTGTCAGGCCTGAGCGACGCGACCGAGGCCATCTCGAACGATGCCGGCACACCGCTGTTCCTGGCCCGGGACGCCCAGGCGCTGGGTGTCATCGGTGTCGCCGACCGCATCAAGGACGACTCCAAGGCGGCCATCGCCCGCATGACCGACCAGGGCATTCGAGTCGTGATGCTCACCGGCGACGTCGAAGCCAGCGCCCGGGCGATTGCCCGTCAGGCCGGTATCGACGAGGTGCATGCCAACGTATTGCCGGAAGACAAGGCCAGCATCGTCAAACAGCTGCGTGACGAGGGGCGGCGTGTGGCCATGGTGGGCGACGGCATCAACGACGCCCCGGCCCTGGCCGCCGCCGATGTTGGGTTTGCCATCGGTGCCGGCACCGATGTGGCCATCGAGAGCGCGTCCATCACCCTGATGCGCAGTTCCCTGCAGGGCGTCACCGATGCCATCGAGATCTCCCGGGCTACGGTGCGCAATATCCGCCAGAACCTGCTGGGGGCCTTTGCTTACAACAGTCTCGGGGTTCCGATCGCCGCCGGCATCCTGTATCCGGTCTGGGGCATCCTGATGAGTCCGATCCTGGCAGGGGCGGCCATGTCCCTGTCGTCGGTGACCGTCGTCTCCAACGCCAACCGGCTGCGCTTTTTCAAACCCGGTAAACACCAGGAGGCCTCCTGATGAGCACGTTACTGATCAATGGCGCCGGCCTGTTGCTGGCCGCCTTTATCGTCTACTGGTTCTGGCTGAGCGGCCCGTCCGTTGGCGATTCCTCCCATCACCACCACTGAGGCCATTTCCATGAAAGCGTCACATCCACTGCTGCGCGCCGCCCTGTTCGGCGGCGCCACCCTGCTCAGCACCCTGGCTGCGGCCGGGGAGGCCATCACCGTCTACAAGTCGCCGACCTGTGGCTGCTGCGAGGCCTGGATCGGCCACCTGAAGGACAACGGCTTTGAGGTGACCGCCCACGACACCACGGCCATCAACCGCATCAAGGCGGATGCCGGGCTGCCCCGCAATCTGGCCAGCTGCCACACCGCGTTCATCGGGGATTATGTGATCGAGGGTCACGTGCCGGCAGCGGATATTCACAGGCTGTTGGCCGAGGCGCCCAAGGCGCGGGGACTGAGCGTGCCCGGCATGCCGATTGGTTCACCGGGTATGGACATGGGCAACCGTCGCGACGCCTATCAGGTGCTGCTGTTCAACGCGGACGGCCAGACCCGCCCGTTCGCCCGGTACGACTGACGGGTTCTATCGATTGCTGTTGCAGTGGGCGCGGAATTCCAGCTTGCTAATGCGGTTGTCGCCGTCCGCGTCCATCACTTCCAGCATCCGGCGGCCGCCTTCAAACTCGTCCTTGGCCGGGATCGGCGCCATCGTGTCGGGGACTGAGCCGCAGCGCAGGTCCTCGCCGACGCCGCACTGGCGTAAGTAGACCAGCTCCGCCCGGTCAATGTAGTCGTTGCTGTTACGATCGGCGCACTCAAACTGACCCCGCGGGCCGTCCGCCACCTTCCGGTTCTGCGGTGGCTGGTCCGGGGGCGCGGCACAGGCGCCCAGGAAGACGACAAGCGGCAAGATCGCGTAAACTGCGGTGGGCTTTATCATTTTTGAGACTCCCGGCAGGATGCAGATCGTTTGTCCACAGTATGGCCGACATTCCCTGGACTGCCACCTGCTGCCAGAGCGCGACCGAGGACCTGCGGGATCATGCGGAATATCACCGGCAAACGCCCGAAACGACTGCAGATACTCCTGATCGGGCTGTTTCTCTACGGCAGCCTGAGCTACAGCCTCAGCCTGGCGGAATACGCGCTGTTCCAACTCCGGGGCGAGGCGCTGTTCAGCCCCAGCCTGACGTTCACCAACGTCAACACGCCGGAACTGGATCGGCTGGACGCCGACTGCGGTACCCAGCTGCTACCCGCCGCCGGCCGCACGCCAGCGGCTCTGGGAGAGCCGGTCGTGCTGCGCTGCGGCCGCTTCTGGCCGTTCTATCGCTACAGCATCCAGGCGCCCCAGACCCGGGCCAGCCTGGACCTCGGCGACGATAACAACGTCGCCATCCGGACCGTCAACCAGGTCACCCTGGCGCTGACGCTGCTGCTGGTGGCGCTGATCGGGGTGATCCTCGGTCTCGGTCTGGCCCGACGCGATGCCCGGCACACCCTGCACTGGAGTCTGGTGACCTTCGCCGCCAGCCTGGCCCTGGCCGGCGCCTACACCGGCGTTATGTTTATGACGGATCCCCACTTCGGTCTGGGCTGGTAGCTAGTGTCCCGTCTGGTTAATTCGCTGATCTTCTGAGCGCCTGAACGCTTTGAGAGCAAGGCGCGGTAGCGAAGGTTTGGTGGTTCCAAATCGAGCTGCCGCAACACCGCTATCAAAGCGTTCAGGCGCTCCCGAAGGGCGCACCGCTGACGCCTCTGGACCTGCGTTGCCAACCCTGGATGTGGAACCACCACACCGGCGGGCTGGCGCCTTGGCCAGAGACGTCAGCGGTACGCAGTAGGTCAACGAATTAACCAGACGGGACACTAGGACGCCAACCCAGGGAAGGTCCAACGTGCGGTTGCACGATCGTCACCATTTCCCATCTGACGACACGCGCCATAACCGGTATACTGCCGGTCCATTTTCAAGTTCCCGCCAGTCAGGTTCCATCGCATGCTAAACGCCGACGCCCTTTCGCAGTTGCGCCAGCTCAAAACCGACATCGAAGCCAACAAGGTGGTTCACCCCGGCACAGTCAAGGCCACCAACGGCCGTTTCGGCTTCGTGGCTCTGGACGACGGCCGTGACCTGTACCTGCCCCAGGAGCAGATGCAGCGCGTGCTGCCCGGCGACCGTGTCGAGGTCACCGAACACGAAGGCGAAAAGGGCAAGACCTATGGCCAGATAGACAAGCTGCTGGAATCGCCGCTGAAAACCTTTGTGGGTCGTTATAAGGTCCGCGGCAAAGGGCATTTCGTGGCGCCGGAAACCCCCGGCCTCAATCACTGGCTGTTCATTCCGCCCAAGCAGCGTGCCGGGGCCGAGCCGGGCGACTTTATCTACTGCGAGGTGGCCAAACATCCGGTGAAAGACGGCAAGGGTCAGGCCGGTATCCTGCGCGTGCTGGGCAAGCCTGACCGGAGCGGCATCGAGCGCGCCGTCACCCTGGCCCAGTACGACCTCAATGAAGACTGGCCACAAGACGCCGCAGACGAGCTGGAGCAGCTCAACGAGGATCGGGTGGCGCAGTTGGCCGAAGGCCGCGACGACCGCACCGGCGACCCGTTCGTGACCATCGACAGCCCCAGCACCCAGGACATGGACGACGCCCTCTGCGCCATTCCCAACGCCACCGGCTGGACCCTGTCCGTCGCCATCGCCGACCCCACCGCGCTGCTCCAGGTGAACGGACCGGTCGAGCGGGAGGCCCGCCGGCGCGCGACCGCCATCTACTTCCCGGGCGAGCCGCGGCCGATGCTGCACGACACCCTGAGCACCCAACTGTGTTCACTGGTGCCGGACGTGCTGCGGCTGGCGGTCGTGTGCGACATCCAGGTCAACAACGACGGGTCACTGGGCGAATTCAGCCTGAAGGAAGCGGTCATCCGCTCCCACGGTAAGCTCAGCTACGATCTGGTGGACGGCGTGATTGCCGGGCGCAGCGACGAAGAGATCCAGGCCCTGCCGGACGCGGTCAGTGCCAATATCGACCAACTGGCGCAAGCCGCCAACGCCCTGCGCCGCTGGCGCGAGGAACACGCCCTGCTCAGCCAGGATCGCCCGGAATTCCGCCTGCGCCTGGATGAGAACCGGCATATCCGCACCATCGAGCCGTCCCAGCAGAACGAAGCCCACCGACTGGTGGAAGAGTGCATGGTCGCCGCCAACCGCTGTGCAGCCAGCGCGCTCGAGGCGAATAGCCCGAACGGCCTGTTCATCACCCATCCCGGCCTGCGGGACGATCGGCTCGACAACATCCGCGAGTTGCTCAAGCGCTATGCGCCCGAACTGACCGAACTGGACATCACCAGCGCCGAGGGTTTCCGCGAGCTGATGCGGGCGACTGAAAAGCTCGAGGCCGAGGTCCCGGTCAAATCCATCCTGATGCGCCAGCTGGCCCGGGCGGAGCTCTCGGCCACCCCGGCCCCGCACCAGGGCATGGGGCTGCCCGCCTACACCACCTTTACGTCGCCGCTGCGCAAATATTCCGACTTCCAGGTCCACCGCCTGCTGCGGGCCGCCCTGTGGAATGGCAAGAAGGCGGACATGAACGCCGAGGCCATGGCCGCATTGCAGGACGCCCAGTTCAACGCCCGCCGGGCAGCCAACGCCCTGGAACAGTGGCTGAAGTCACTGTACGCGCCGCAACTGGGCAAGCAGACCCACACCGGTGTGATTTCCCGGACCACCTCAGCCGGTTTCTTTGTGCGTCTGGACAGCAACGGTATTGAGGGCTTCGTGACCACCCGGGACATGACCGGCAAGTACAGCTTCGACCCGGTGACCCTGCGCCTGACGGGCCCGGAAGAGCGTATCTTCCAGCTCGACCAGCCGGTCACCGTGACCTTTGCCGGCGTGGATGCGGACAAGCGTCAGGTGCAGCTCAAACTGGCGGAAACCGGCGACAGCGAGACCCCGGACCCGGCAGAACGCTCTTGAAAAGACCGAGTGGGACGCTCATAGTCGAATGAACGTCCCCAAAACAGCCTGGCACCACCCCTCAGGAGGTGAACCATGCGACCCGATGAATTCCTCAAGAAGTACGGCTTCGACGAAGAGGACGAGAAAGACCACAGCCTGCGCGGTCGGGCACTCGACCACGCCCGTCACCTGAAGCGGCCCCACGCCGGGACGCCTCATGACTGGGAAGACTGGGAACGGTATCGGCACGAACACCCTGAAGACATCGAAGACGAACCAGAAGAATAAAACCCGGTTTTCCAACAGACTGGTAACGCCGCACCACGCCACGTGATGTATCCGTCTTGAATCCGGTGCAATCCGGCAGAGGTGAGAGTCAGTGTCCAGGGACAGTGAGTACAGGGAAAGCGACGCCTTATTCCGGCAGAACATACAGGACATCACCCGCCAGCTGCGTGAGCGGCTGGCCCGGGGTGATATTGTGCCGGTGGTGTCGGACTCCGACGACGCCGATATGCTGCAACTGATGGATACGGTCCATCATCTGCTTGCGGTGATGGACCAGGCGATCCACGACCAGCAGTACCTGGACACCGAGACCGGCTTCGCCAACGCCGATTATCTGGAAGAACAGCTCGACCGTCGCCTGCGCGGCGCCGACACCCCGGTCCTGTCGCTGATCCTGCTGAGCATTCCCAACCGCACCCTGATTGCCGAAACCCTCGATGCCCGGGAGACCCGGCAACTGCGCACTGCCCTGCGCGAACGCCTGCAGCGCACCCTGGCCACCAACGAACTGGTCGCCAGCCTGCCCGACGGCACGCTCGCGTTCGTGGTACCCATGGACAGCGAACCCAAGTTGCGTCTGCGGGCCCAGCACATCATGAACGCCCTGGATGACCCCTTCAGCCTGGGCGAGCGCCAGGTCTGGCTGTCGGCGGTGGCCTCGGCGGCGCGGGTGCGCCCGGAAGGTCCCGATACCACCCACACCCTGATCCAGGCCGCCCGCGCGGCCCTGGGCGAGTCCCGCAGCAAGGGCACCGGCAGTTTCGTGTTGTTCGAGGACACCATGCGCGCCCAGCGCCACGGCCGCCTGGACATGGAACAGACCATCCGCTCGGCCCTGCGCCGGGGCTGGCTGGAGACCTTCCTGCAACCGCTGGTGGATTTGCAGCACGGCCAGGTGACCGGCTTTGAAGTGCTCTCGCGCATCCGTCATCCCGAACGCGGACTGATCTCGCCCTCGGTCTTCGTGCCCGTGGCCGAACGCACCGGCCTGATTCGTCCGCTCAGCGACCAGATGATGCGCCAGGCCGTGCCGCTGATGCAGGACGCCCGCCTGCAGAAGCATTTCGGCGACGACTTTACCCTCAGCGTGAACCTGTCACCGACCCAGCTGCACGACCCCAACCTGGCCGACCAGATTCTGCAGATCCTCAAAACCGCCGACGCCGATCCGCGGCGGCTGAAAATCGAGTTGACCGAAACCGCCGTGATGGCCGACCCCAACGTGGCCATCCACCTGATCCACCGCCTGCGCAAGCAGGGCATCGCCATTGCGCTGGATGACTTCGGTTCGGGCTATTCGTCGCTGGCCTACATCCGCAACCTGCCCCTGGATCAGCTCAAGATCGACCGCAGCCTGGTCTCCGGGCTGGATCACGACAACGAGAAACGGGCCATCCTGGAAATGATCCTGACGCTGTGCGAGCGACTGGAGCTGGATGTGGTGGCCGAGGGCATTGAAACCGAGGCGGAACTGGGTTGCCTGCTGGGCATGGGTGCCCACTACGGTCAGGGCTTCCTGTTCAGCCGGCCCCAGGCGGTGGACGACCTGCTGAAGGCCGTGCCCGCCAGCGGACTGCTGCAGTCCGCCGACGCCGGCGAAGAGGTGCGCTAGGGCGCCTCTGATTCGCGCCTGAATCAGGCGTTCAGCGAATCCAGCATCTGGTCCTTCTCGGACCATACGCTGCCCAGCCAGGCCTTCATTTCCTTGCGGAAGGCGGCATCCTCACTGTAATCCCGCCCCTTGAGGTGAGCCGGAATGGGCACGGTGTCGATGCGCAGGCGAACCGTCGACACCCGGCCGCAGAGGAAATCCCAGAAGCTCGGGGCCCCGCCCGGGTAGGCAATGGTCACGTCCACCAGCGTTTCGATCGAATCGCCCATCGCGTCCAGTACGAACCCGGCCCCACCGGCCTTGGGCTGCAGCAGGTGCTTGTAGGGGGATTTCTGTTTGGCGTGCTTGGCCGGGGTGAAACGGGTCCCTTCCACGAAGTTCATCACCGAGACCGGTGCAAAGCGGAATTTTTCACAGGCCTTGCGGGTGGAGACCATGTCCTGGCCGCGCTTTTCCGGGTGCTTGATCAGGTACTCGCGGGAATAACGCTTCATGAACGGGAAATCCAGGCCCCACCAGGCCAGGCCGATCACCGGCACGTAGATCAGCTCCCGCTTGAGGAAGAACTTGAGGAACGGCGCCCGGCGATTGAACACCCGCTGCATGGCAAAGATGTCCACCCAGCTCTGGTGGTTGGACAGCACCAGGTACCACCCCTCACGGCGGAGCTTATCGGCCCCTTCGACGTCCCATTTCGTGCTCTGGGTCAGCATCTGCCAACCCGTATTGCAGGCCACCCAGGCCTCGGAAATCATGATGATGATCCGGGTGCAGAAGCCCTGCCAGGGCTTGATCGGAATCAGCTTGAGCAGCGCCGGAATGTAGAGCAGCACGCACCAGAAAACGGTGTTGATGGCGAGCAGCACGGCGGCAATGACACCCCGGACCGGGGCGGGCAGAAAACTCAGCATTGTTGTTGTCCATTCAGGCATCGGGAAACCGGCGCTCATGATAACAAGCGACTGGCCAAAATGCCCGACGTGGATGCCGGGTCCGCCACTGATTGGTGGACCTGAGTCATTACACTGCGACCATGTTTCGCCAACAGGACCTGACCGTGAACCTGATCCAGTCCACCCTGCAGCGCGGCGCCCGGTTCAGCCGGCAAACCCGGGATTATGCCGGCAACGCGTTCGATCGCGTCTTCCGCTCCGCGGAGATGGTGCTGGCCGGCAAGACGCCCTATGAGACACTGGCCGAAGACGGCCTGGTGAGCCTGCGCTACTACCCGCCGCTGGAGAGTTTCAGCATCCAGCTGGGCGACGATACGGTACCGGTGGAACCCACCACCCACCGCGTACCGATCGTGATTGTCCCGCCGCTGGCGGTGAACATGCTGATCTACGATCTCTTCCCGCAACGCAGCCTGGTGCGCTACCTGCGCGCCCGGGGTTTCGAGGTGTACCTGATCGACTGGGGCATGCCCACCCGGCGGCATAGCCACTACAACCTGCACACCTACGTGGCCGAACTGCTGCCCCGCTACCTGGATGCCGTGCGCCAGCACAGCGGCGAGCAGGACCTGAGCCTGCACGGCTGGAGCATGGGCGGGATGTTCACGCTGTTCTACACAGCCCTGAGCGGTGATCGCCATATCCGCAACACGGTGGTGCTGGGCTCGCCCATCGACAGCCACGCCTCCGGCCTGATGGGACTGATGTACCGGCGCTTCAGCGATGTGGCGGGACTGGTGCGCCGCCATACCGGCTTTCGCATTCACGATGTGCGCCCGCACTGGTTGCACACGCCGGGGTGGGCCAACACCATCGGCTTCAAGCTGACCAACCCCATTGGCAGTGCCATGGGTTACTGGGAACTGTTGCTGCGCCTGGGAGACCGGGAGTTCGTCACCAACCACGCCACCACCTCGGCGTTCCTCGATCGCATGGTGGCCTACCCCGGCGGCATCATCCAGGACACGCTGGTGCGGGTCTGGATCGACAACCAGCTGTCGGACGGGGAAATCCAGATCGGCGACGACATGGCCCGGCTTGAGAACGTGCACGCCAACCTGTTGGCCATTGCCGGCGAGGGCGACACCATGGTCACACCGGGCGCCGCCAAGCGGGTGATGGACCACGTCAGCTCCAGCGACAAGACCTTCCGCGTCGTGCCCGGCGGACACATGGGCATCCTGGCGGGCAGTCAGGCGCCGGAAGCCAGCTGGATCGAGATCGCCGACTGGCTGGCGGAGCGCTCGGACTAGGCGATGTCGTCCAGGGCCTCACGCAATCCCTGCAGGCTGTGGATAACGGCCGACGGCGTCAGCCCCCAATCCTCGAACGGCACGGCCGGGTCCCGCTGCACCCAGATCGCGGACAGCCCGGCCGAGCGGGCCCCGATCACGTCCCAGGCATTGGACGACACCAGACAAAGCGGCTGATCGTAGGCGCCGGTGGCACGCCGGGCGTGGGCGTACACCGCCGGGTCGGGCTTGAAGCTCTTGATGTCATCCACGGAGACCAGCCCGGTCAGATAGTCCCGCAAACCGTTATGGCCGAGCACTTTTTCCAGCGCCGGGTAGCTGCCGTTGGAAAACGCGTAGCAGGGATACACCTCACCCAACTCCGCCAGCATGGGCTTGGCATCCGGGAAGGCCGGCAGGGTCAGGTAAGCCTGCATCAGGTCGTCCTCCCGCGCCGTCGACAGCGTCAGCCCCTGCAGCGCCATGGCGTGGCGCAGGGCCTCGCGGGTACAGACGCCAAAATCCGCGTACAGACGCATCAACCCGCGGCGGAACGAGAACTCCAGTTGCTTCTCCCGCCACAGGCGGCTGACCGTGGCGGCCTGTTCACCGCAATCCGCTTTCAGGTGATCGCTCATGCCCTGGGGATCCACCAGGGTGCCGTAGACATCGAACGCCAGATGCATGCTCATGGGAAATTCGCCTTGTTCAGGGCCCGATCCGGCGGGCCGGGGAATGGAACCTTGCCAGTCAGTGTATGCGACGCTGGCCGTCTCTGGACAACCGCCGTACACTGCGATTCATGAATCCGATCGATCAATTCAACCTCGATGTCCGCTCGCTCAGCGTCTTCCTGGCGGTGCTGGACGAAGGCAGCGTGTCCGCCGCCGCGGTGTCCCTCGGGGTGAGCCAGTCCGCGGTCAGCCATACACTGGACCGCCTGCGCCAGGCCCTTGGTGACCCGCTGTTCGTCAAGGCGGGCCGGGGCATTACACCGACCCGTTACGCGCTGGACACCGGTCCCCACGTGCGCCAACTGGTGCAGGAACTGCGTGGGCTGGCGCTGGGCCCGCCGTTCATACCGGCCGAAGCCCGTCTGACCGTCACCATCGCCGCCAACGATTACCAGCGCGACCTGTTGCTGCCGGCCCTGGCGAAGGTGCTGCAATCGGAAGCACCAGGCATCGAACTGCAGGTCATGCCGTCCGGCATTCCCACACCGGACCGACTGCGCCGGGAGCTGTGCGACCTGATGATCACCCCGCATCCGCCGCCCGCCAGCGACATCATCCAGCGCCGCCTGCTGGACGACCGCATGGTGGTGTTCTACGACCCGGCCCAGCGGGACGCGCCAGCCAACATGGCCGATTACCTGGCCAGCCGGCACATCTCCATCGTCTTCAACACCGGCGAGCGCCTGGGCATGGACGAGGTCCTGGCCAGCCAGGGCCTCGTCCGGGAGGCGGCAGTGACCGTGTCCAACTTCTCGGGGTTGCCGGCCTTCCTGCGGGATACCCCGCTGCTGGCATCCGCGCCCGCGCGCCTCAAGGACGGCATCCTGCGGGACTTTGCCGTTGCCCCACTGCCCTTCCGTCATCGCACCTTCAGTCTGTACCTGCTCTGGCATCAGCGCCACCACAAGGATCCGGCGCAGCGCTGGGTCCGCAACCAGCTGCTGACGATCGCCAGCCAGCTGCCGGAACACCCGCCGCAATAACCCATCACTTTTATTCATATATCGAATGAACGATCCGGCCGTTATCGGACGTCGGTCTTTCCGTAAGCTGTCTCCTGATAACTGACGAACCCATTTATTCGCAGTCCTTCTCAAATCTCTGGAGTCCTCCGGCTCATGCTGTCCTTGACCAGCCTGTCCACCACGATCCTGCTCGCTGCGGCCGTTGCCCTGGGACCGCTGGCCACGGATATGTACCTGCCAGCCTTGCCCGAGCTGGGGGCGACGCTGCAGGCGGACACCGGCCAGGTCCAGCTGACCCTGAGCCTGTACCTGGCCGGCTTCGCCCTGGCTCAACTGATCTGCGGCCCCCTGGCAGACCGTTTCGGCCGCAAGCCGATCATGGTGGGCGGCCTGTTGCTGTTTGCCCTGGCCAGCGTCGGTTGCGCCTTGTCTGAAAGCATCGAAGCACTGACCCTGTGCCGCTTCCTGCAGGCCCTGGGCGGCTCCGCCGGACCGGTGCTGGGCCGGGCCGCCGTGCGGGATATCCACAGCCCCCGGGAAGCCGCCCGCATCATGGCATTGCTGGCGGCGATCATGGCCGTGGCACCGGCCATCGCACCGACGCTGGGCGGCGCCCTGCTGACCGGTTTCGGCTGGCCATCGATTTTCCTGGCCCTGGGCGTCTACGCGGTGGCTCTGAGCCTGATCATCGCGCTGCGCCTGCCCGAGCCGTTGCCGCGCCATTACCGACAAACCCTGAAGCCGGCGAACCTTGTCCGGAACTACTGGACCGTTGCCTGCGACCGGTCGTTCCAGGGCTACGCACTGACCAACGCGCTGCTGTTCTCCGGCCTGTTCGCGTTCCTGTCCGGCGCCTCCTTCGTGCTGATCGATTTCCTGGGCGTGTCGCCGACAGCCTTCGGCGCCTATTTCTCGGTGATGGTGTTCGGCTACATGGCTGGCAGCTTTCTGGCGGCCCGACTGGGCCGTCGCCTGTCGCCCGACCAGATGCTGCGCCTGGGCCTGATCATCGCCGTCACCGGCGGCACCCTGATGGCCGGGCTCGCCTGGGCGGAGGTGTTCACCCGGGCGGCCGTGATCCTGCCGCAGATGGTGTTCATGATCGGCGTGGGCATGGTGATGCCCCAGACCATGGCGGGCGCCCTGGCGCCGTTCCCGCACATGGCCGGATCCGCCTCGGCGCTGTATGGCTTTATCCAGATGGCGGCCGCCGCCGGCACCGGCGCCCTGGTCGGTCACCTGCATAACGGCACCAGCCAGACCATGGCCAGCATCATTGCCGGCTGCGCCCTGGCCGCCGGTGTCGCCTACCTGCTGCGCACCGCCCGCTACCCAGCGCCCAGTTTTGACGTCGTGCCCAGTCATGGCTGAGGATAAGGGTTCGGCGTCGACTCGCACCTGACGATGAGCAGTCAGTCCACGCCAACCGCCGGACACCTGATTTCCGAACCTCCAGGACGAATTCCGGTCTAGACTTCTCTCACGGTTTTCGCCGACGCCTAATCCAAAAGTCGACAGATCCGTTTTGCACCAGGCGTGGTAAAACGATCCATCACTCAAGTACGGCCAAACGACAAGGAGCATTTTCATGAGCAAGGTCACACTCGATGGCAACCCGCTGGAGATCGGCGGTCAATTCCCTGCCAAGGGCGACAAAGTCCCGGATTTCTCGCTGACCACCAGCGGCCTGGAAGACAAGGGGCTGAGCGCCTGGGCCGGCAAACGCAAGATCCTGAACATCATCCCCAGCGTCGACACCGGCGTCTGCGCGGCGTCCACCCGCAAGTTCAACGAAAAGGCCGGCAGCCTCGACAACACCGTCGTGCTGGTGATCTCCGCTGACCTGCCGTTCGCTGCCGGCCGCTTCTGCGGCGCCGAGGGTCTGGAAAACGTGGAAACCCTGTCCACCTTCCGCAACGACGACTTCCGCGAAGACTACGGCGTGGCCATCAACAGCGGCCCGCTGACAGGCCTGTGCTCCCGCGCGGTCGTCGTGCTGGACGAGAACGACACCGTCCTGCACAGCCAGCTCGTCGGCGAAATCAAGGACGAGCCGGATTACGAGGCGGCCCTCGCCGTTCTCTGATCCATCGTCAATGCGCCGGGGCCTGTGGGCCCCGGTCATCCCGCACTGCCCTTCCTGGCTCCGGCTGGTAAACTTCCCGTTCATTTTGTGTCCGGACCCGCAGGTTTCCCGCTGACGTGAGAGCCCAAATCGACCCCAACCGCCCCCTCGGCCGCCAACTGCTGGTCATGACGTGGCCCATGCTGTTCGGCGTGCTGTCACTGATGAGTTTCCAGCTGGTGGACAGCATCTTCATCGGGCAACTGGGCCGGGATCCGCTGGCGGCGCTGGGTTTCACCGTACCGATGCAGCAACTGATCATCGGCCTGCAGGTGGGACTGGGGATCGCCACCACGGCCATCATCTCCCGCACGCTGGGCGCCGGCGATGAAACCCGGGCCGAACGGCTGGGCGGTCTCGTGGTCTTCATTGGCGGCGGCATGGTCCTGCTGTTGGTGGGCCTGCTCTGGCTTTCCCGCTACCCCATCCTGAAACTGCTGGGCGCCGAGCCCGGCCTGATGCCGCTGATCTCCACCTACTGGATCCCCTGGCTGGGTGCCGCCTGGCTGGGCGCCATGGCCTATTTCGGCTACAGCGTGTGCCGCTCCCACGGCGATACCCGCCTGCCCGGCTACATGATGGTGGCCACCAGCCTGGTCAACATTGCGCTGGACCCGCTGTATATCTTCGTCTTCGACTGGGGCCTGCCCGGCGCCGCGCTGGCCACCATGACCTCTTTCACCGTGGGCATCCTGGGGGTTTATCCCAAACTGCTGAAGCGCGGCTGGCTGCGCTTTGACCTGTCGGCCCTGGCCCTCGGACCCGCCGTGCGTCAATTGGGAGGGATCATGGCCCCGGCGATGATGAGCCAGTTGATGCCGCCCCTCGCCGCCAGCCTCGCCACGGCGCTGGTCGCCGGTTTCGGCACCGCGGCCGTCGCCGCCTGGGGTCTGGGTACCCGGCTCGAGTTTTTCTCCATCGTCGTGGTGCTGGCCCTGACCATGTCCATGCCGCCCATGATCGGCCGCTTCCTGGGCTCGGGCGATATCGACCGCATCCGCAAGCTGGTGCGCATTGCCGTTCGCTTCGTCGTGATCTGGCAACTGGCCATCGGTCTGGTGTGGCTGGCACTGTCCGGTTTCGTATCGGACCTGTTCACGGCGGACGCGTCGGTCACGACCGTCCTGCACAGCTACCTGGTGCGAGTGCCGCTGAGTTACTGCGGGCTGGGGGTGTGCATGCTGATGGTGTCGGTCTGCAACGCGCTGGGGCTGTCGATGCGGGCCCTGTTGGTCTCGGTGCTGCGGCTGTTCCTGTGCTACCTGCCCTGCCTCTGGATCGGATCGCAGATCGGCGGCATCGAAGGGCTGCTCAGCGGGGCGCTGGTGGGCAACCTGGCGGCCGGGACGCAGGCTTATCTGTTCTATCGGCAGGGCATGGTGAAGCTGCGCACGGCCGTCGCCGAACCAGCCTGAAACCGGTCACGTCAACTCGAGGTATGAAGGAAGCGAATGGTCATCCTTGCCGGAGGAGGCACAGGGACGTGCCGGTCGCATTAGCCGGCCAGGGACGGCCGTCTAATGCAGCGTAGGCAAGAATGCCCATTCACTTCCCGGCACAAGATTTCATGCGTGTGCCGGCCTAGGGAAACTTCGCCCGAAACGCCTCCGGCATCGGCACGACTTTCTTCTCCCGATAGTTGAAGAAAACAAACCCATACTTGGCCAACGCCACCGGCTGCCCGGACTCCGCCTTGGTCACCCGGAACACGAAATCCCCGCCGTATTTATTGAAATCCGTCAGCCCGATTTCAAAGCGTAGCACTTCCGGGAAAAACGACTCCGACTGATACATGGTGGCCAGGTCCGTCACGATGATCCCGGCACCGTCCCGATCCACCTCCCCGATCCCGTACTTCACCAGCAACTGCGCCCGGGCCTCGGACAGCATGGAAATCAGGGCATCGTTGCCCAGGTGGCTGGCGCCGTTAATGTCGGTGATCCGCACCGGCATTTCCGTCGAGAAAACAAAGACGTCATCGGGAAAGGAGAGTTGAACTCGGGCCATAATACTGCTCGTTCGTGACACGTTGGAGACAAAAGGAGCCGTAGTCTACGCGTTTACCGCCACGGTCGCATTCGCATTCAAGGCGCGCTATCGTTGATGCTTTCATTCTCCAGTCAGCGAACGTCACCATGATGCAACCGCGACCTGCCTCAACGCTGGCGCTCCTGCGGGAGGCCGCCAACGGCTTCGAAGTCCTGATGCTGCAGCGCAGTCACCAGGCCGCGTTCCTGCCCGGTTACTTCGTCTTCCCCGGCGGCGCCGTGGACACCATCGACACCCACCCGGACCTGATACCCTGGCTGACCGGCCACTCCGAAGCGTCCGCCTGCCAGATGCTGGGCATCGACACCGACGGACTGGGCTACCTGGTGGCGGCCATCCGCGAGTGTTTCGAAGAAGCAGGCCTGCTGCTGGCCGAGGATCCCGATGGCGCCACCATCGGCGCGAACCACCCCGCCCTGGACGAAGACCGCCACGCCATCATGCACGGTGAACGGCCCATGGCCGACCTGTGCCGGGCCCACAACCTGACCCTGCCCCTGGACCGACTGCACTACATCGACCACTGGGTGACGCCGCCCGGCGCCCCGCGCCGGTTCGATACCCGCTTCTTCCTGGCGGAAGCGCCGGAAGACCAGGCGGCCGCCCACGATGGCCGGGAGACGATCGATCATTGCTGGCTCAACCCGCAGCAGGCGCTGGAAGAACATCGTGTGGGCAAGCGACAGTTCGGCGCCCCGACGCTGACCGTCCTGCGCCGGCTGGCCCGTTTTGACCGCCTGGACGACGCCCTGGCGGACGCCCGGCGCAACCGGCCACAGCCGTTTCCCACCGAACCCTGGCCCGCCCGCAAGAACGGCGATCTGGTCACCCTGGATCCCGGCGACGCCGCCTATCCCGAAGTGCGCAAGCGCGATCCGGAAGGCTACGGCACCGCAGAAGCGACGATCGAACCCGGCCTTTGGGTGCGCCTGGGCAAACACATCTGGCGCCTGACCGTCCCCAACCCGGGCGTGATGACCGGTCCCGGCACCAACACCTACCTGATCGAAGACGCCGACGGCGCCCTGATCATCGACCCCGGCCCCCATCACGCCGAACACATCGAACGCCTGCTGAAACGGACCGGAAACCAGGTGCGGGCCATCCTCGTCACCCATACCCACGGGGATCACAGTCCCGGCGCCCGCGCACTGAAGGAGGCCACCGGCGCGCCGCTGATTGGCCTGGCACCGCCGGACGACAGCTTCCAGGATACGTCGTTCGTACCCGACCACACCCCGGCCCACGGCGACGTGATGACACTGGCGGATGCCCGGCTGAAAATCCTGCACACGCCCGGCCATGCCTCCAACCACCTGTGCTTCCTGCACGAAGGCGAGCGCATGCTGTTTTCCGGCGATCACATCATGCAAGGCTCAACCGTCGTCATTAATCCACCGGATGGCGACATGGCGGACTACCTGGATTCCCTGCATCATCTGCTGGAAGAAGAGATCGACTGGATCGCGCCGGGGCACGGCTTCCTGCTGGCTTATCCACAGATCGTGATTGACCTGCTGGTCACCCACCGCCTGAACCGCGAGCGCAAGGTCATCCGGGCGCTACGCAAAACCGGACCCGCGCCGCTCGACGATCTGGTGCCGGACGCTTACGCCGATGCCGCGCCGGCCCTGCATGGTCTGGCCTCGCGCTCGCTGCTGGCGCACCTGCTGAAGCTGGAAAAAGACGGCCGGGCAACACGGGACGGCGAGCACTGGGCCCTCCGCTGATCCCCACGCTCAGTTGGATACCCCAACCCGCCGCAACACCCGTCCATGCAGGGCCGCATCGTCGTGGCTGAACAGGACAAAACGGATCTGCTGCACATGGCTCAGGGACGCGCACAGCGCCAAGAGTGTCTGGAAAGCCACTTCGGCTGCCGCTTCCATGGGATAACCAAAGGCTCCGGTCGATAGGGCGGGAAAGCCGATGGAGTGCAGCTGCTCCTTGTCCGCCAGCTCCACTGCATTGCGGTAGCAGTCCGCCAGCAGGCTGTCTGATGGCGTATCGCGGCCATACACCGGACCCAGGCAGTGAATCACCCAGGGGTTGGGCAAACCATATCCCGCGGTGATCACCGCATCCCCCGGCCGAATCGGCGCCAAGGAACGGCAGGCCGCATCCAGCTCCGGCCCGGCCGCCCGATGGATGGCCCCGGCGACGCCGCCACCGGGTCGCAATTCCGCATTGGCCGCGTTCACGACCGCGTCGAGATCCGGCTGCCGGGTGATGTCCCCCTGCACACAGCTCACGGTGACGCCATGGCGATTCAGTTCAAACATCCTGCCTCCCCCTTGTTGGTCCGGGCCGGTGATCGCGTTTCCGCAGACGCCAACAGCTGGTAATCGGCGAAAAATCAGGAATATGACCAGATCGTAAGGGTGCCGGAACCGCGGTCAGCCTGCCTCAGGGCCGCGACGCGCGCATGCGTACAGCCCGACGATCCACCCCGTCAAGTTGCACATTTTTCATACAGAAATCAAAGCCAGCTGCTATTTTTAATCGTAGTCAAGAAGTGTGCTCCTGGTGAAACAGCCCCTCCCAGAAAGGGGCAATCGGCGAGTGACGAGCAGCCATGCAGGCTGGACCTACAACCGCAAGCACAAGGAGAGGGTGAATGATAAGGCAGACTTATTACCTCCGTTTGGCACTGGCCCTGGGGCTGTCGACCATGTTGGCAGCCTGCGCCAGTTCGGGAAAGATTCCCACCGAAGACAAGACCGCCGCTGAGAACGCCATCCAGCAGGCGGAATCCTCCGACGCCCGCGACTTCGAACCAGTGCTGCTGAACCGGGCCCAGAACAAGGTGGCGGATGCCGAGCAACTGATCAAAGACGAGAAGTTCAACGAGGCGGGGGATCTGCTGCAGCAGGCCACCGTTGATGCCCAGTTGGCGGCCGCCCGCTCGGAAACCGCGAAGGCCCGTAAGGCCGTCGAGGAAATCAACGCCAACATCGAACAGCTGCGCCAGCGTCTGAACCAGGCGCAGCAGTAACAGCGGATTCCAGGAGGTTATCATCATGACGAAACGGATATTGATGTCGGGTTCCGCGTTGGCGCTGTCCGCCCTGCTCACCGCCTGCGCGAGTACTCCTCAGCAGAACGCCAAGGTGGACGAGGCACGCGCCTCCTATCAGGCGATCGCCGACGATCCCTACGTCGCCCGCGCCGGCTCGACCCAACTGCGCGAAGCCGAGCTGTCCCTGAAGAAGGCCGAGAACCTGCTTGAGGACGGCGCCGACACCGACAGGGTGGAACAGGCCGCTTACCTGGCCAATCGCCACGCCGAGATCGCCAGCCAGCAGGGCGAACGCGCCCGGTTGCAGGAGGAAATCAAATCGGCGGAAAGCCGCCGAGATCAACTGACCCTGCAGGCCCAGACCATGAAGACCCAGCAGGCGCAATCCGAAGCGGAACGCCTGAAAGCCGAAATGGCGGCGCTGCAGGCCAAACAGACCGAGCGCGGCATGGTCCTGACCCTGGGCGACGTGCTGTTTGACGTGAACAAGGCGGACCTCAAGCCTGCCGGCGAACGCACGGTGCAAAAACTGGCGGATTTCATGAACGAGTACCCGGAACGACGGGTGCGGGTTGAAGGCTACACCGACAGTACCGGCGCCGCGTCCTACAACCAGACGCTGTCCGAGCGGCGCGCCGAATCCGTGCGCAATGCCCTGATGCTGGCGGGGATCGCCTCATCCCGGGTCGAAGTGAAAGGCTATGGCGAGCAGTACCCCGTAGCCACCAACGACACCTCGGCCGGACGTCAGCAGAACCGTCGGGTCGAGATCGTCATTTCGGATGAAAACGGCGACATCAAGAGTCGCTGACCCGGACCCGCTGGCCGGTCATCCCAAGGCCGGCCAGCCTTTCCCGTTTAAGCCCCGATGATCTGGCGCCTGGCGGCGGATGCCGTCCTCGTCCTGCACCTGCTGTTTATCGCGTTTGCCGTCCTCGGAGGCCTGCTCATCCTGTGGCGGCGCGGGTTCGTCTGGCTACACGTGCCGGCCCTGATCTGGGCGACGCTGGTCATGCTCAACGGCTGGCTCTGCCCACTCACACCCCTGGAAATCGAGTTGCGGCAATGGGCCGGCGAGGCCGGCTACCGCGGCAGCTTCATTGCTCACTACCTGCTACCTTTAATCTATCCGCCGGGCCTGACCCGCACGGTGCAGATCGCACTCGGTGTCGGCGTGGTCCTGATCAACCTAGCGATTTACGGCTGGCTGATCCGACGCCGGAAGGCAACAGGATCTTAATGTTGTTGATCCGCGGTCGTAGGCAGAATAGGCGCTTCGCCGTGAGTTAAGTCGTTCAAGGAATACCCGACATGTTGCCGTCTTCTTCGCTGTCCGTGCGTCCCCGCCGAATCCTGCCGACCCTGGGCGCCGTGCTCTTCAGCGCCACCCTCTGGGCCCAGGAACCGGCGCCGGAACAGCCTCATCCCGTGGAACTGTCGGAAGACGAGAGTGTGGAGGACATCGAGGCCAGCCAGGCCGCGCCAGCCGCTGAGAACACGGCCACGGAAACCGCCGGAGCGGAAAGCATGTCGGAAGCGGCCGCCACCCCACCGGACGAGGCCGAGGCCACTCCGACCCGGATTGCCCCCAACGTTGACCTGAAACAGGTGGCGCCCACTCTGGAACCGGCCCCAAAATCGCCTCCACCCGAGCAATCGCCGGAAGCAACTGGTAACTCGGCAACACCGGAACCGACAGAACCCGGCGCGGACGCCACCGCACCCGGCCCTGATTCCACAACGGCCGACGAACAGACCGCTACCGACGAGGCGCCGCAGGAAGCACCACCGGCCGAACCGCTGGTGATCCTCGGTACCGAAGTCCGCCCGGGCACCACCACCCGCCTGGGCTGGACGCCGGACACCACCATGGCGGGCCTCAACCAGCCCACGCCGGTACTCGTGATCAACGGCGCGCGGCCGGGGCCCAACCTGTGCCTGACGGGCGCCGTCCACGGGGACGAGCTGAACGGCATCGAGATCATTCGCCGGGTCATGTACGACATCCAGGCGGACGAGCTGAGCGGTCGGCTGATCGGCGTGCCGATCGTCAACCTGCAGGGCTTCCAGCGCGGCTCCCGCTATCTGCCGGACCGGCGCGACCTGAATCGAAACTTTCCCGGTGATCCCAACGGCAGCCTGGCATCCCGCGTGGCCTATTCTCTGTTCAACGACGTGATCCGCCACTGCGACATGCTGGTGGACATCCACACCGGCTCGCTCAAGCGCTCCAACCTGGCCCAGCTGCGGGCGGACATGCACATCAGCTCAGTGGCGACATTCACCGAGGGTTTCGACAAGATGGCCGTGGTCCACAGCCAGGGGACACCGGGCATGCTGCGCACGGCGGCGACCAGCCACGGCATCGTCGCCGTCACCATGGAAGCCGGGGAATCGCTGCGCATCCAGGAAAACCAGATCAAGGCGGGGGTCAACAGCATCAACAGCCTGCTGGAAAAGCAGGGCATGATTTCCCGGCTGTTCGTATGGGGCAAACCTGAGCCGGTGTACTACAACTCCACCTGGCTGCGCGCCAAACACGGCGGCATTCTGGTGAGCGATGTGGATCTGGGGGACGAAGTGGTAGCCGGTGAGGTGCTGGGCATCGTCACCGACCCGATCACCAACGCCCAGCACCCGATCCGCGCGGAACAGGATGGCCGGGTCATCGGCATGGCGGTGGATCAGGTGGTCATGGCCGGCTTTGCCACCTACCACATGGGCACCGAAGCCCGCGGCCCGGAACAGGGTCCGGATGAGGACTGACCGGCGCGGGCATCCTGTTCAGTGCGGCGTGACCCTGGAGAAGATGTTGAGAATCAGCACCCCGGTCACGATGAACAGGATGCCAATCACGGCCGCCAGATCCAGCGTCTGGTTGAACACCAGCCAGCCGATCAGGGTAATCAGTGCCACGCCCACACCGGCCCAAACGGCATAGGCAATGCCGACGGGAATCGTACGCAGGGTCAGGGCCAGGAAGTAAAACGCCAGCCCATAGCCGACCACCACCAGCAGCGACGGCCAGAACTTCGAGAAGCCTTCCGACGCCTTCAGGGCCGACGTGGCAATCACCTCAAAGCAGATCGCGGCACCGAGAATCAGCCATTGCTGCATGTTCGTTACTCCTCTTCCATTCCTTCGCCGGACGATGACGAACCGGCAAGCGTAACCGATGGCAGCGGCGGCAACCACCGGGGGAACTACGGAGGCGGCACGCACGTCACTCATTGCGCTTGATCCCGCCGCCGTTCCCGGGCAGTCTGGCACCACAACAACCTCACAACAGGGCGGTCTCCGGATTCGCCCGGATGGACGACCCTATGCGATTGACGGCTACCCTGCTGCTTTTCCTGCTTTCTCTCACCGCCCTGAACGCCAGCGCCCTTGAGCGCAGTTGCGCCCCGGAAGACAACGCCTGGCTGCCGAGCCGCTATTACGACGCGGGTGAAATCGTGTTCTACGACGGCAAATGGTGGGCGGCCCAGGAATGGCAGGAAGGCAAGCGCCCGGACGGCGGCGGCTTCGCCTGGAAACCGCTGGACAAGGAACCGGATTGCAAGGCCCCCGCCAAAGCGAAAGGCCATGGCAAGAACACCGGCAGCGCCGTCGGCACAGCCGACGATCAGGACGCCGTTTTGGGCGAACCGGGCGATCGGTCAGAAGCGGACTGCCAGCCGGCGCCGGACTGGACGTTCTCCGACACTTACACGGTCGGCCAGTGGGTGACCTACAAAGGCCAGATTTTCAAAGCGATCCGGCCGACCACCGGCGACATGCCGGGCGTGGCCGATCCGCCCCACTGGGCACCGGTCAAAACCCGCTGCCCGGTGGATCAATAGAACGAGCGGGCACTAAGAGTCTGCGGCAGCCGCCGCCATCTCGGCATCCCGGGCATTCAGCCAGCGCGCCAGGTTACGCAGGATCCGGCGCGCCAGTTTGCGGGCCTTTTCCGTATAGGGGCCTTCGAAGTGGGTGTCGAGAGTGTGGTTGAAATGGTCGAACCAGAGTTCGAAGTGTTCACGACTCAGCGGGAACTTGTCGTGGACGCGTTCATGGCGATAGACCATGTTGCGGTGGTAGGTGTCCTTGCCCAGTAGCATCTTGCACCAGTAGCCTTCAATCATCGGCAGATGCTCGGCCAGATGCACGCCAGCCACCTCCATGAACACCGGTTCCATCACCGGATCATCCAGCAGGCTGGCGTAGAACAGCTGTACCATGCGGTGGATCGCAGCAGGATTGTCGAGATCCATAGGCCCTCCGCCCCATTCAGGTTCGGGAATGCCTCAGGCATTCCTCCGGCGAACTTCTGATGATAACGCAGGTTTACCCGACCCCGTCACCCCGTTTTTGCAACGGGTCACCGGTCAGCCCACCAGCCCCGCCGACTGGATAAAACCGGCGATCCCGGACATCACGATTTCCGCCGCCATCGCCGACAGGATCAGGCCACTGATCTTGGACATGATGTTCAAGCCGGTCTTGCCCAGCGCCTTTTCCAGGTAACCCGACAGGTGCAGCAGCACGCCCAGGGCCAACAGTCCGGTGACCAGCCCCAGCACACCACCGGCCATTTCCGGCACCGTGTTGAGCTCGGCGCCGTAGACCAGGATGGCACCGATGGTGGCCGGCCCGATGATGATGGGAATCGCCAGCGGCACCACCGCCACATCGTCCCGGTTTTCCTCCGGCAGACTGGTGGCGTGGTTGCGGGTGCCGCTGGTCACCAGGCTGATCGCGGTCAGGAACAGCAGCGATCCGGCGCCGATCCGGAAGGAATTGAGCGTGATCCCGATCGCTTCGAACAACAACGGGCCGGCGAAGAACAGCACCAGCCCGAGGACCAGCGCCGAAAACACCGATCGGTTGATCACCCGCTTCTTCTGGCCGGCGTCATCACCCCGGGTCAGGGCCAGGAACATGGTGACGACGAAGAACGGCGCCAGCAGGAACAGGAAGCGGATGGCGCTACTCAGATAGGTCGCGAAAAACGTGTGTAACATGGCAATTCCGGTCAACAAACAGGAGGAAACTCAAAGGGCTGCAGACCATAGCCTAGACCGGTACCGACGACTATGCGTAATTGCAACCGGACGGCAACGGGTTTCCATACAGGGGTGTATTGTGGGAAGCTGACGAACCTGAAAGCCGATCCATCGGAGAGCCTATGCCCCTGAGCCACCCGGAAACCCTCGAAACACCGCGAGGACAATTTGCCTATCGGGAAAGCGGGCCAGCCGATGGCCCCGTGGTGGTGATGATCCATGGCTGGCCGGAAAGCAGCTATTGCTGGGCCGGTGTCGCCGAGCATCTGGACCCGGGCCTGCGGGTGATCGCACCGGACCTGCGCGGGCTGGGCGACAGCGAGCGCACCCCGGGCCAGGAGCCTTACCGCAAAGCCGCCCTGGCGCGGGACGTCATGGCGCTGCTGGACACGCTGGAGATCGACGACTTCTATCTGGTCGGCCACGACTGGGGCGGCATCGTCGCCCAGGAAATCGCGCTGGCGATCCCCGACCGGGTGAACAAACTGGTGATCATGAACATCGCGATCATCAACAACCTGAAAGGCAACCAGGAAGTGATCGAGACGGTGCGCTCCGGCAGTGGCAGCGTGTACTGGTACCAGCACTTCCTGCAGACCCCCGATTTGCCGGAGGCGATGATTCCCGGCAACGAGGAAACCTGGCTCAAGCACTTCCTGCGGACCTGGCGCCGCGACGGCTTTCCCGAGGATGCCCTGCAGGAATACGTGCGCATGTTCCGCATCCCCGGTACGCCGGGCGCCAGCGCCAACTACTACCGCACCTTCCACGACGACGCCAAACGCTGGGCCACCACCGGGGGCCACGTCTGGCCGATGCCGGGGCTGTATATCTACGGCAACCGGGACAAGGTCATCATCCCCGAGTACCTGAACCACATCGAAGACTGTTTCGAGAGCATCCGGGTGGAACAGGTGGACGCCGCCCACTTCCTGCAGGAGGAGCAGCCAGCGGAAGTGGCCGGCTACCTGAACGATTTCCTGGCTGAGTAATCAGGGACGGGAGGTGCTGGCATCGGCTTTCGGCGCCGCCGGTTTGCGGAACAACACGTAGTTGCCCAACAACGCCAGCACCGCGCCGACCACGGCGGGTGCGGTCCACTGGAAGCCTTCCAGCCAGGTGGACACGCTCAGCGCGACAACCGGAAACAATACGGTGGCATAGCCCGCGCGGTCGGCGCCGAGCGTCCGGATCACCGTCAGGTAGCTGTAGAACGCGATGATCGAGCCGGGGATCGCCAGGAACAGCGTCGCGCCCCAGAAGCTGGGCGCGGCCGGCAACTGCCATTCAACGCCCTTGATCAGGCACCATACCCCCAAGATCACCGCCCCGTAGAACATCGCCCAGGCATTGCCCACCAATAGCGGCACCTCGGCCGCACGGACCTTGAGGCTGATCAGGTTGCCGAAAGAGAACCAGTAAGTGCCCGCCAGGGCGAACAGGATGGCCGAAGCGCGGGCATTGCCCAACTCCAGATCGGTCCAGAACAGCAGCGCCACCCCGGTCACACCCAACGCCACTGCGGGATAGATCCGCCGGTTCGGCGTCAGGCGCAGCAACAGCCAACCGTTGAAGGCGTTGAACAGGGCCGCCAGGGAAAACACCACCGCCAGCAGGCCGGAGGTCATGGACTCGGCAGCCCGGTAAATCAGCAGGAAATTAACGCTGTAGAGGGTCAGCCCCTGCAGCACCAGCCAGCGATGCTGCAGCCAACTCAATTTGGGAAGTTGGCGCGCCAGCTTGAGCACGCCCAGGGTCACCGCCGCCGCCAGCACAAATCGATAGAAGACGGAGATATCCACAGGCGCCGACTCCACCTGCAGGCGAATCGCCGTCCAGGTCAGCCCCCAGATCAGGACCGTCAGGCAGTAATGTGCGGCGATGGGCATGGGCTACGTCCTTGTCGCGAAATCCTCGAAACAGGACCGAAAGGGTAGCGTAACCCCAAAAGAAATGCTGCAGCGCGGCGTCACCTGTCGCTTTGGCGACACCGCTTGTCGTCAGGAGTTGTTGAGGATATCGACAATCTCGCGGGTATCGCGAATCACGCGGTATACCTTATCTTCAATGCGGACTCTGTCGTAGCGATCATCCACATGGTGGACATCCCCATAGCGATAGTAGTCGTCGGGCAGATGATCGCCGCGGTGCAGCTTCTTCTGCCATCCGGGAGGCAGCGATTCCCCCCGATCGACCTTTTTCTGCAGGCCGGGCGGCAAGTCATCGTAACCATCGTGATGGTGGCCACCGGCGTAGGCGACACCCATAGTCCCGGTCAGCAGGACAGCGGTCATCAGTAGACGTTTCATGGCGGATACTCCTTGGCCATCTAAGGTAAAGGAACGCTACCACGTGTGTGGCGATGGGCGCCGTTACCAAACCGTAAAGCGTCGTTCACGTATCCCGCTGGCCCATCACGATGCGCGCCATCAGGTCCTCAATACGGCCGATATCGTCTTCTTCTCCGCTGCGGCCGGTCAGGACCACCTGGGAGCCGATGGTCGCAACATACAGCAGCATCGACAAGTCTTTCGTCCGCTCCGGGTCACTGCTGATGCGGCTGAACAGCTCACAATTCTGGTTGATCCGCGCTTCGTCCACCTGGGCCACCAATTCGGCGGCGTACGCGTTACGGCGGGCAAAATCGCGCACCGCCAACTCCACCTGCAACCGGCGCACGTTGCGGGCCGCATCGGTGAGCAGCAGTTCGAGGATCTTGCGCAATTCGATTTCCACGTCCCCGCCCTGGGGCTTCCAATACTGCAGTTCGTGCAGGCGGCGGTCGCGCCAGCGATTCAGGAAGCTGACCACCAGATCCTCATGGTCCTTGAAATGCCAGTAGAAACTGCCCCGTGTCACGCCGAGCTTCTTAGCCAGCGTCAGCACCCGCAGATGGCTGAATCCGCTGGAGGCCACTTCACCGGCGGCGGCGTCCAGCCAGTGATCGCGCGTCAACTGGGTCTTGTCGCCGGACGACGCCGGTCTGCGCGTACTCCGGGTTTTGGCTTCACTCATACAGCACTCTGTTCCTGTCCTGACATCATGACGTGGGATTCTACATGAACCGGCCAAGCGTTGACCGCACCCACAACATACATTAGTGTACGGAAAAACAATACACCAGTGTATGGAGCCATCACCCGACGACTCCGGCACCTGTCTTCCATCTTTCGCGCGGGTCGGCGCCATGGTTCGCCCCGCCTGCCAACAAGGAGCAACGCGATGAGTAGCGCGCACTACGACGTGAACGGCGAGATCGCCGTTATCCGCCTGGATAACCCGCCGGTGAACGGCCTGGGGCTGCCCCTGCGCCAGGGTATTGTGGATGGCATCAAAAAGGCCGAAAGCGATGACGCTATCAAGGCCGTGGTCCTGATCGGTTCTGACCGTGCCTTCTCCGGCGGCGCCGACATCAGCGAGTTCGGCACGCCGAAAATGCTGGCCGAGCCCATCCTGACCACCGTCATTAACTACCTCGAGACAGCGAAGAAGCCGGTGATTGCAGCCATCAGCGGCGCCTGCATGGGCGGTGGCCTGGAGCTGGCGCTGGGCTGTCACTACCGCGTCGCCAAGCCGGACGCGCAGATTTCCCTGCCGGAAGTGAAGCTGGGCATTCTGCCCGGTGCCGGCGGTACCCAGCGCCTGCCGCGGGTGATCGGCGTCGAGCACGCCCTGAACATGATCGTCTCCGGCGCCGCCGTGCCGGCCAAACAGTTCCAGGGCAGCCCGCTGTTCGATGACATCGTCGACGGCGACCTGCTCGAAGGCGCGCTGTCTTACGCGAAAAAGGTCGTTGCCGAGAAGCTGCCGCTCAAGCGCGTGCGCGACCTGAAAGCGACCCACGCCAACCCGGAAGGCTTCTTCATGTTCGCCCGCAACACCGTGGGCGCGGTGGCCAAGAACTACCCGGCGCCGCTGAAGTGCGTGGACGCCGTGGAAGCCGCCGTCACCAAGCCGTTTGACCAGGGCATGGCGGTCGAGCGCGAAGCCTTCGCCAATCTTCTGCAGACGCCGGAATCCAAGGCCCTGCGCCATGCTTTCTTTGCCGAGCGCTTGACCAGCAAGATCGCCGACGTGCCGAGCGACACCCCGACCCGCGACATCCAAAAGGTCGGCGTGATCGGCGGCGGCACCATGGGCACCGGCATTACCATCAACTTCCTCAACGCCGGCATCCCGGTCACCCTGGTGGAAATGAAGCAGGAAGGCCTGGACCGCGGCGTGGCGGCCATCCAGAAGGTTTACGAAGGCCGTGTGAAGAAAGGCAAGATGAGCGAAGACAAGGCGAAAGCCTGCATGGATCTGCTCACGCCCAGCCTGTCCTATGACGACCTGAAGGACGCCGATCTGGTGATCGAAGCGGTGTTCGAGGAAATGGGCGTCAAACAGTCCGTCTTCGAGACGCTGGACGCCACCTGCAAGCCGGGCGCGATCCTCGCCTCCAACACCTCCACCCTGGATCTGAACAAGATCGCGAGCTTCACCAAACGCCCGGAAGACGTCATCGGCCTGCACTTCTTCAGCCCGGCCAACATCATGAAGCTGCTGGAAGTGGTTCGTGGCGACAAGACCGCCAAGGACGTGCTGACCACCGCCATGAAACTGGCCAAGACCATCAAGAAGACCGCTGTGGTCTCCGGCGTCTGCGACGGCTTCATCGGCAACCGCATGATCAACCAGTACCAGCGCGAAGCCATCCTGATGCTGGAAGAAGGCGCCACCGTCCAGCAGATCGACAAGGCCATCGAGAAGTTCGGCTTTGCCATGGGCCCGCTGCGCATGGCAGACCTGGCTGGCGGCGACATCGGCTGGGCCATCCGCAAGCGCCTGTATGCCGAGCACCCGGACATGACGAAGATGGTCGTCGCCGATCGCCTGTGTGAGATGGGCCGCTACGGCCAGAAGACCGGCGCCGGCTTCTACCGTTACGAGCCGGGCAACCGCAACGCCCTGCACGACCCGGAAGTGGATAAGGTGGTGGACGAGGTCCGCGCCGAGCTGGGCATCACCCCGCGCAAGATCAGCAACCAGGAAATCGTCGAGCGCTGCGTCTACGCCCTGGTCAACGAGGGCGCCCGCCTGCTGGACGAAGGCATCGCCCAGCGCGCCTCCGACATCGACATGGTGTACCTGACCGGCTACGGCTTCCCGGTGTTCCGCGGCGGCCCCATGCACTACGCCGAGGAAGTGGGCCTGCCCAATGTGGTCCGCGCCATGGAACCCTTCGCCGACACCCACACCCAGCCGGGCTTCTGGGAACCGGCGCCGCTGCTGGCGCGCTGCGCCGCCGAAGGCAAGCGTTTCGATGAGCGCTCCAAATAACTCGGGTATCCGGTCAACGCATTCAAGCGGGGTTGCCTCCGGGCAGGCCCGCCAACAGGAGAATTGTTATGTCCAATGATGTCGTCATCGTATCCACCGCCCGTACGCCGCTGGCCAAGTCCTGGCGCGGCGGGCTGAACATGACCCACGGCGCCACCCTGGCCGGCCACGCCATCCAGCACGCGGTCGAGCGCTCCAAGGTCGATCCCAACGAAATCGAAGACGTGCTGATGGGCTGCGCCCTGCCCGAAGGCTCCACCGGTAATGACGTGGCCCGCATGGGCGCGATCCGCGCCGGTCTGCCGGTCACCGTCGGCGGCGCCACCATCAATCGCTTCTGCTCGTCCGGCCTGCAGGCCATCGCCATGGCCGCCCAGCACATCGCTGTGGATAAGGTGCCGGTGATGGTCGCCGGCGGTGTGGAGTCCATCTCCACCGTCCAGGCCAACGTCAACCAGAACTACCTGATGGAACCCTGGCTGGCGAAGAACAAGCCGGAGCTTTACTGGTCCATGCTGCAGACCGCCGAAACCGTGGCGGAGCGCTATGGCATCAAGAAGGAAGCCATGGACGAATACGGTGTGCGCTCCCAGCAGCTGGCCGCCCAGGCTCGTGAAGACGGTAAATTCAACGACGAGATCGTGCCCATCACCACCACCATGGGCGTCGCGGACAAGGCCACCGGCCAGTTGAGCACGAAGGAAGTCACCGTCAGCCAGGACGAAGGCATCCGCCCGGACACCAACCTGGAAGGCGTCAGCAAGATCCGCTCGGCGATGCCCGGCGGTGTGGTCACGGCCGGGAACGCCAGCCAGTTCTCTGACGGCGCGTCCGCCTGCGTGCTGATGGACGGCACTCTGGCGGAGCAGCGCAACATCGAGCCTCTGGGGATCTTCCGCGGCTTTGCCGTGGCCGGCTGTGAGCCGGACGAGATGGGCATCGGCCCGGTGTTTGCGGTCCCCAAACTGCTTAAACGCCACGGTCTGACCGTTAACGACATCGGCCTGTGGGAGCTGAACGAAGCCTTCGCCGTCCAGGTGTTGTATTGCCAGGAGAAGCTGGGCATCCCCATGGATCGCCTGAACGTCAACGGCGGCGCGATCGCCGTGGGCCACCCCTACGGCACCACCGGTTCCCGCCTGGTCGGCCACGCGCTGATCGAAGGCAAACGGCGCGGCGTAAAGTACGTGGTGGTGACCATGTGCGTCGGCACCGGTATGGGTGCGGCCGGGCTGTTCGAGGTCGCCTGATATCGCCGAGGTTTGGTCTTTTAAGCCCCTCGCCCCTGGCGGGAGAGGGGTTTGGGGAGAGGGGGAGACGAGTTGGACGTCTGCACCTGGATTCACCGGGCGCCAAGACAACCGATCCCCCTCTCCCCGGCCCTCTCCCGCAAGGGGAGAGGGAGCGTAACCGGTCACTCCAGGCCAAGTATCACGGCCTGGAAACCCTGGCATCAATCCGGCCACCACCGAAAGCCAAACCATCAGCTACATTTAAAACGAGCACCCACAACAAGACAGCGTTTCCAGACGTCGACCTGACAACGAGGTTAGCCATGGACCTGAACTATACCCCCGAGCAGGCGACCTTCCGCGAGGAAGTGCGCCGGTTCCTGAAAGACAATCTCCCCAAAGACATTCGCGACCGCGTCAAAAAACGCCTGCGTCCGGACAAGGCCATGACCCAGCGCTGGCAGAAGATTCTGTTCGACAAGGGCTGGGGCGCTTCGACCTGGCCGAAGGAACACGGCGGGCCGGGCTGGTCGCCCGTCGAACAGCTGATTTTCGAGGAGGAATGCGCCCTCGCCGGTGCACCACGCCAGCTGGACTTCGGCTTGCGCATGGTCGCCCCGGTGATCATGGCCTTCGGCAATGAAGAGCAGAAGCAGAAGTACCTGCCGCGCATCCTCAGCGGCGAGGACTGGTGGTGCCAGGGCTATTCCGAGCCCGGCGCCGGTTCCGACCTCGCCTCGCTGAAGACCAAGGCAGTTCGCGAAGGCGATCATTACATCGTCAACGGTCAGAAGACCTGGACCACCCTGGGCCAGCACGCCAACTGGATCTTTTGCCTCGTGCGCACCAGCAACGAGGGCAAGCCACAGGAAGGCATTTCCTTCCTGCTGATCGATATGAACACCCCCGGTATCGACGTGCGGCCGATCATCATGCTCGACGGCGAGCACGAGATTAACGAGGTCTACTTCGACAACGTGAAGGTGCCGGTGGAAAACCTCGTTGGCGAGGAGAACAAGGGCTGGACCTACGCCAAGTTCCTGCTGGGCCATGAGCGCACCGGCCTGGCCAACGTCGGCCAGTGGAAAGCCATGATGAAACGGCTCCGGGAAATTGCCGAGGAGCAGCCGGACGGCGACCGGGTGCTCATTGAAAACACCCGTTTCCGCGACCGCCTGGCTCAGTTGGAGATCGAGCTTAAGGCCCTGGAGCTGACCGTGTTGCGCGTTCTGACCGATGAGAACGGTCCCGGTCCGCAGGCCTCGATCCTGAAGATTCGCGGCACCGAGATCGGCCAGGCGCTGTTCGAGCTGATGATGGAAGCGGTGGGGCCCGACGCCCTGGCGCACATTCCGGAAGCGCTGGAGCTGGACTACCCCGGATCCCGCGTCGGCTCGCCCGACGCCACACCGGCCGCCGGCGACTACTTCAACATGCGCAAGCTGTCGATTTTTGGCGGGTCCAACGAGATCCAGCGCAACATCATCGCCCAACGGGTTCTGGGACTGTAAGGAGGCGCGCATCATGAATTTCAATCTCACCGAAGAACAGCAAATGCTGCAGGACTCCCTGCGTCGCTTCCTGGCCAACGAATACGGCTTTGAAAAGCGCAAGGAGATCATTGCCGCCGGCCAGAGTCTGGACAAGCCGACCTGGAACGCGTTCGCGGAAATGGGTCTGCTGGGCTACACCCTGCCGGAGGAATACGGCGGCCTGGGCGGTAATGCGATGGACACCCTGCTGGTGATGGAAAGTTTCGGCCGTGCGTTGGTGGTCGAACCCTACCTGTCCACCGTTGTGCTGGGCGGCGGCATCATCCAGGATGCCGGTTCCGACGAGCAGAAAGAGCGGATCCTGCCGAAAATCGCTACCGGCGAGGAATTCCTGGCCTTGGCCCATCAGGAACCCGGCGGGCGTCACAACCTGGATTACGTGAGAACGGAGATCCAGAAACACGGCGACGACTACATCCTGAACGGGCGCAAGACAGCGGTTCTGAATGCCGCCGGCGCCCACTACCTGATCGTCTCCGGGCGCCGGGGCGGGCGGCCGACAGAGCCGGTGTCCCTGTTCCTGGTCAACCACGACACCTCCGGTGTCGAGATCGAGGAATACACCACTCATGACGGTCACCGGGTGGCTGACGTGATCCTCGACAGCGTGATGGTCAGTGACGATGACCGCATCGGTGCCCGTGGCCAGGCCATGCCCATCATCGAGAAGGGCGTGGACCGTGCGATCGCCGCCCTGTGCGCCGAAGCCGTCGGCGCCATGGAAGCGCTCAACGAGACCACCATGGAGTACGTCAAGACCCGCCAGCAGTTCGGTATGCCCATCGGCAAGTTCCAGGTCATTCAGCACCGTCTGGCGGACATGTTCATCGCCGCCGAGCAGGCCAAATCCATGGCCATCCTGGCGGCCAGCATGGCGGACTCCGACGACCGCAAACAACGGCGCGAAGCCGTGTCGATGGCCAAGACCCTGGTCGGCCAGTCGGCCCGCTACGTGGGCCAGCAGGCGGTCCAGTTGCACGGCGGCATGGGCGTCACGGACGAGATGTTCGCCGCGCACCTGTTCAAGCGGCTGACACTGATCAACCTGCAGTTCGGCGATGCCGACTACCACCTCGGCCAAGTCAGCGACGGGCTGCTGAAAAGCGCCTGAAACCCGACGGGTGCTGCCGTCACGGCAGCACCCGATTCAACAGTAAGGGGAAGTGAGTGAGCGTTAAACAACTCTTCGACCTGAGCGGCAAGGTGGCCCTGATCACCGGCGGTTCCCGGGGTCTGGGCCTGCAGATGGCCGAAGCATTGGGCGAAATGGGAGCCAAAGTGGCTCTCACTGCCCGCAAACAGCATGAACTGGACGAAGCAGAAGCCCATCTTAAACAGCAGGGCGTCGAGGTGATGACCCTGGCGGCGGATATGTCCGACCTGGAAGGCATTCCGGCGGTTGTGGATAACATCGTTGCCGGTCTGGGCGACATCGACATCCTGGTCAATAACGCCGGCGCCACCTGGGGCGCGCCCGCCGAGGATTACCCGGCCGAAGGCTGGATGAAAGTGATGAACCTCAACGTCAACGCGGTCTTCTTCCTGACCCAGACGGTGGCCAAGAAGTGCTTCATCCCGCGCCACACCGGCAAAGTCATCAACATCGCCTCCATCGCTGGCCTGTCCGGCAACCCGGAAGCCATGAAGACCATCGCCTACAACACCAGCAAAGGCGCCGTGGTGAACTTCACCCGGGCGCTCGCAGCAGAATGGGGCCACCACAACATCAACGTGAACGCCCTGTGCCCGGGTTTTTTCCCGTCCAAAATGTCCCAGGGCCTGCTGGACGCCCAGGGCGACACCATGCTGGACCGCATTCCGCTGAACCGGTTTGGCGGTGAGGAAGACCTGAAAGGGGCCGCGGTGCTGATGGCGTCCGAGGCCGGCCGGCATATTACCGGGCAGTGTCTGGCGGTAGATGGCGGGACGTTGGTGTCCTGAGTTGAGGTCCACCCGCCATACGATGTAGCCGACGCTTCAGCTTCGGAGGGCCCGTCAGGGCCCCGGGTCCATCGGCGAGCCTTCGGCCCGCTCGGAAGCTGAAGCGTCCGCTACATTGTTCCTGTCAGGCCAAAGCCCAGTCAGGCCGGCACCGCCTCTCCAGCCACTTCCCGCAATGACGCCGACGTCTCACACACATACTGCTGCGCATCGAACCGGTTGGTCTGCTGCCGGAAGGCCCAGGTAAAGCTCGGCCACAGGGTGGTGTTCTTGCCGTTCTCGTTGACGTACCAGCTGTTGCAGCCGCTGTCCCAGACCGAGCCGTCGGACTTGGACTGGAGCATGGCGTTGTAATCCGCCTGCACATTCTCTTTCACATCGACCGCTTCCCAGCCCTGCTGGCGCATCTGGGCCAGCGCGTCCATGACGTACTGGATCTGGGACTCGATCATGTAGACCATCGAGCTGTGGCCCAGGCCGGTGTTGGGGCCGACCAGCATGAAGAAGTTGGGGAAGCCGTGCACGGTGGTGCCTTTGTAGGCTTCGGCCCCCTCGCGCCAGGCGTCCAGCAGATCGCGGTTGCCGCGGCCGAAGATCATGCCGTGGGGAATCGGGTCCTGCGCCCTGAAGCCGGTGCCGAAGATGATGGCATCCACTTCACGCTCAACGCCATTTTTATCCACAACCCCGCCGGCGGTGACCTCCTGGATGCCGTCGGTGCGCACGTCCACATGGTCCTGCGCCAGGGCCGGATAATAGTTGTTCGACAGCAGGATACGCTTGCAGCCGATGGTGTAGTCCGGCGTCACCTTCTTGCGCAGCGCCTTGTCGGGGATCTGCTTGCGGATGTGACGACGGGCTTCCAGCTCGGCGACTTTCATCAGGCGCGGGTTAAGCGCCAGTGCCAAAACACGGGACTCCAGATGCCAGTAGATGGAGTTGCGCAGCGCCGACTGGGCCGCCGGTACTCGACGGAACAGTGCCTTCTCCCAGCCTTTCATGGGCCGGTCCGGCTTGGGCATGACCCACGGCGGCGTACGCTGGTAGAGATCCACGCGGGCGGCTTCTTTCGCCACTTCCGGCACGAACTGGATGGCGCTGGCACCGGTGCCAATCACGGCCACCCGCTTGCCTCTCAGGTCGTAGTCGTGGTCCCAGTCCTGGGAATGGAACATCTTGCCCCTGAACCGGTCCAGGCCCTGTATGTTCGGATAGGCCGGCGTGCTCAGCCCGCCCATGCCGGAGACGAGAATGTTGGCCTCCATAGCCTCAAAGGCCGGCAGGTCGGGATCGTTCACGTCCAGGGCATCGCCGGGCTTGAGGTCATGCTTCTGCATGTACGCCCACAGCGCCGGGCTGTCGGCGGTCTCCAGCTTCCACAGGTTGCGCTGCTCGTCGTAGTGGGCGGTCGCCAGGTGTGTGTTGAAGCGGATGTGCTTCATCAGGCCGTACTTCTCAGCGCAATGGCGCAGGTAATCGAGGATTTCGCCCTGCTGGGCGTACATCCGCGACCAGCTCGGGTTCTGCTCGAAGGAAAAGGAATACAGCGCTGACTGGACGTCGCAGGCGCAACCCGGATAGTGGTTGTCGCGCCAGGTGCCCCCGACGTCGCTGCCCTGCTCCAGGATCACGAAATCCTCGTAGCCCGCTTCCTTCAGCTTGATGCCCATACCCAGCCCGGCAAAGCCGGTGCCGATGATTGCTATCGGAGTCTTGTCAGTCATAACCACCACACCTCGTTGTCGCTTGTGCGCGTCTTGTTGTCAGCGATGGCTCCTGAGTAGACACCTGTCTACCTGAGCCAGTAGACAGATGTATACACCCCATGTAGACGACTGTATACTTTTGCTGATCGAAAAATAGGCGTTTGGCCCATAGCGACAAGAAGGCGTCCTGATGAGCGTGATGACCGGAGGAAAACTGAAGCTGGTGCAGGCCGCCCTGCGGCTGATTACCGAGAGCCGCAGCCTGACCTCACTGGGCCTGCGCGAACTGGCGCGGGAGGCAGGGCTGAACCCCAACACCTTCTACCGGCATTTCCGCAATCTGGACGAATTCGGTTTGCAGGTGCTGGGCTATATCGCCGAAGAGATGAAAACCGGCGTACGGGAACTGCGTCGGATGGCGGAGAGTTCCGACCAGGCGTCCCGGGAGACGGTCGCCTTCGTCTATCACTACTTTCTGAACAACGCCGCGGCGACGACGGTGGCGGTGCGTGAACTGCACGGCCCGTCACCGGTGCTACGCCGGGCTTTAGAGAGCCAACTGGACGCCAGCGCCCGGGAGATGGCCGAGGACATCATCGAACGCCGCCTGGTGCCGGGCGTGGATGATGCCACGGTCCATGAGATCTCCCACATGACGATCCGCTACATCCTGTTCCGGGCCATGGACTACATCGAAAAACCCGAACAGCGCGATCGCATCCAGATCGAAACCGAACACTTCATCAACCGCCAGTTCCGCGGGGCGCTGGTGGAATCCCAGCCACTCGAGACCATCGCCCGCTGGGCCAGTAGTCACTGACCTCAAATCGTTAGTAATCGCTCACTTTCAATCTGAGCCTAGCCACCGAAAACGATGTCTGGAACTTTGCTAAAGCTGAACCAGGGAACGCCGTCGTGGCGGCCGCTTGAACCTTTCCACCCCATCAGACAAACTGTCACCAGATATCTATAAGTGGTGACAGTTTGTCTGGACCCAGATCTTCCCGATCACAACTCCAAACCCTGTTTCGCCAGCATGGCGGACAGCTGCGGTTAAGCGAGGCGCTCGAACAGGGCATCAGCCGCTACCGGTTTTATCAGCTAAGGGATGCAGGGGTGATAGAACCGGTTAGCCGGGGCCTATACCGACTGGCGGACATGCCGCCAGTTGAAAATCCGGATCTGGTGGCGGCCATGACCCGTTTTCCTGGCGCGGTGCTTTGCCTGATTTCCGCTCTGGACTGGCATGGCATCACGACGCAAATTCCCCATCAGATACACTTGGCCGTTGAGCGCGACGCGCGCCTGCCGGTACTGGAGTATCCCCCGGTATCCGGATACCGGTTCTCCGGGCAAGCGTTCAGCGAGGGCATCGAACGAGTGAACATCAACGGCATCACCATGCAGGTCTACAATGCGGAAAAGACCCTGGCCGACTGCTTTAAGTTCCGTAATCGCATCGGCATGGATGTCGTTCTGGAGGCTCTGGAACTTTACCGTACAAGAAAGACATTTCAGCCGGGCAAACTGATGGAATACGCTCGCCTTTGCAGAGTCGCCAACGTGATGGCCCCCTACGTAGAGGCCAAGCTATGAATGGAATCCAGTGTCCATAGGAAACAACCAAAGTGAAAGGAGATCACTGTGGCCAAAAATATTGCGGCGTCTGTACGTCAGAAACTGCTGAATAAATCCAGAGATGAGAAACGCCCTTTTCAGGAGCTCTTGCAGTACTTCGCCATGGAGCGGTTTCTGTATCGGCTGAGTCAATCGCCCCACAACAGTTGCTTTACGCTCAAAGGCGCCCTGATGCTTTGGACCCTGCAGGGGCCGGACAGCCGCCCCACCCGGGATATCGACATGCTGGGCCGGACCAGCAACGAACCAGAGGCGATTCTGACACAGATCCGTGATGTGATTGCCACCGAAGTGGCCGAGGATGGCCTGAGTTTCGACCCGAAAACCCTGAAAGTTGAAGCGATTACCGAAGATGCGGATTATCAGGGTCTGCGAGTAACATTTATTGGATTTCTGGACACCGCCAGAATTCCGATGCAGCTGGACATCGGTTTTGGCGATGCCGTTTTCCCGTTACCGTCTTGGCGGGATTTTCCGACCTTGCTGGATTTCCCCGTCGCCCGGATACAATGCTATCCCCCGGAAACATCCATTGCCGAGAAGTTTCAAGCCATGGTTAGCCTGGGCGAACTGAACAGTCGCATGAAGGACTTCTACGATATCTGGCTGATGGCTCGTCGACATACCTTCACCCTGGCGAATCTATCCGGCGCTGTCCTCAGGACCTTCGAGAGACGGGGGACGGCGCTGCCTGAAAGCGATCCGCTCACGGCAGCATTTGTAAGCAGTAAACAATCCCAGTGGCAGGCTTTTCGAAAACGCCTTGGCCAGCCACAACCTCCAGAAGCGTTTTCGGAGGTTGTGGAAGCACTAAGTGAATTCCTCTTGCCTGTCATTGCGGGTGAGGCCAAGGCGCTAACCTGGCACCCACCCGGCCCATGGGTTTCAGGACCTCAGGGGTGAAGGCGCTTACTTCTTGGTTGTATTGTAGACGTAGGAATCCACCGTATCGTCGGCGTTGAAGCGCACCACCAGGTCGGTGGTCTGGGCGTCGCTGAAGGCGGACCAGCGGTACTTGCCGTAGGTCCAGGTGGACTTGCCGTCCTCGATCCCGGTACGCCAGGGCTCACCGAACATCTGCCGGACATCGGCACGGGTGGTCTGGTCGATGCGGATCTGATCGACGTTCTGGGTGGGGAAATCGTGGCCGACCGTGGCACAGCCGGCGGTGAGCGCCGTTGCAACGACAACGGCGCCAAACAGCGGTTTCATTCCTGGCATCACGTCACTCCGTCAATGGATGATGCCTCCATCATACGCAACAACGTGACGCGTGCGATTACGGACCGGTAAGCCAGTCCGCAATCGCCATGCTTTATCCCTGCCGCTCTGGATCAGTACAGCTTGGCCAGGGATTTCTTGGCGAACGGCTCCACATCGCCGATGCGGCCTTCCTTCACCTTCACCAGCCACTCCGGATCCTGCAGCAGGGCGCGGCCCACGGCGATCAGCTCGAACTCGTGGTTGTTCATGCGCTCGACCAGCTCGTCGATGCCGGACTGCTCCACCGCGTCCTTCTTGCTGGCAAACGTGCCGCTGATGAAGTCCTCGGTCAGGCCAACGCTGCCGACGGACATGGTGGGCTTGCCGGACAGCTTCTGGGTCCAGCCGGCCAGGTTCAGGTCAGAGCCTTCGAATTCCGGTTCCCAGAAACGACGGGTGGAGGCGTGGAAGATGTCCACACCCGCGTCCGCCAACGGCTTGAGGAACGCTTCCAGCTCTTCCGGGGTCTTCGCCAGCTTGGCGTCGTAGTCCTGCATTTTCCACTGGGAGAAACGCAGCATGATCGGGTAGTCCGGACCCACCCGATGGCGTACCGCCTCGATGATCTCGATGGCAAAGCGCTGGCGATTGGCCATGCTGCCGCCGTACTCGTCATCCCGCTGGTTGGTGCCTTCCCAGAAGAACTGATCGATCAGGTAGCCGTGGGCGCCGTGGATCTCGACACCGTCAAAGCCCAGCGCCTTGGCGTCCTGGGCCGCATCGGCAAACGCGTTGACCACGTCGGCGATGTCTTCCTTGGTCATGGCCTTGCCGTTAGGCTTGCCCGGTGCGTAGAAGCCGGACGGGCTGTAGCCCGGTACGGACGGATCAGGCTCCATGCCTTCCTTGCGCACGGCACCCACGTGCCAGAGCTGCGGGAAGATCGCGCCGCCGGCCTCGTGGACCGCATCGACGACCTTTTTCCAGCCCGCCAGCGCGTCGGTGCCATGGAAGGCCGGCACGTTTTCATAGCCGTTGGCCGCCGCGTGGTTCACGGTGGTGCCCTCGGTGATCAACAGGCCCACGCCACCTTCGGCGCGTCGGCGATAGTAATCCACCACGTTTTCACCCGGGACATTGCCCGGCGAGAAATTGCGGGTCATCGGTGCCATGGCAACACGGTTGCGCAGTTTCAGATCATTCAGTTCAAAGGGGTCAAACAGGGGACCGAGATTCATGGTCATGGCAGTAGCCTCCTGAGGAATGGGGAGCCGGATGACATTCGGCGAATTTGGTTTCGTTATGCAACCCTATTTAATCCGGTTTCAAAATGCAACTCTTTTCGGTAGACTCGAATCATGGCCAGAAAACGTTTTGATGATTCCAACTGCTCCGTGGCCCGGGCCCTGAATGAAGTCGGGGACTGGTGGTCGCTGCTGATCGTGCTGCAGGCGATGTACGGCACCCGCCGCTTCGTCGACTTCCAGCAGGAGCTCGGCATTGCCCGCAATATCCTCTGCGACCGCCTGGCCCGCCTGGTGGACAATGAGGTCCTGCGCAAAGTGGAAGTGGGTGAACACGGCTCACGGCATGAATATCGCCTGACCGAGAAAGGCCGGGACCTGTTTCCGGTGGTGGTCGCCCTGCGCCAGTGGGGCGACAAATGGAATCCGGCCCCCCATTGCGGTGCCCTGGATCTGCGCGACCGGGCCACGGGACAGTCAATTCGGCCCATGACCGTCCAGAGCGCTGACGGTGAGCCCCTTTCGGTCCGTGATGTGTTTATGCCGGACGCCGAAAGCACCTCCAAAACCGGTTGATTCAGAACTGCATTTTTTGAGCTGAATCAATGGATTGATGATTCCCGCCCGGCGCTCTCCGAATTCTTGCGTCAGATCAATATCCGACGCCGGCGACGCCCTACTCTCAGGCTATTCCCTCTTTTCATATCAAGGAGATAGCCATGAGAAAGACCGTCCGTTACGGCCTGATTGCAGCCGCCCTGTTACCCGCTTCCCTCGCCCAGGCCCACGAGGCCGGCGACCTGATCCTGCGTGCCGGAGCGGCTATGGTCGATCCACACGATTCCAGCGGCGACGTCCGGGTTGGCAGCACCAAACTGGATAACTGGAAAGTGAGCGTCGATTCCGACACGCAACTCGGTCTGACCGCCAGCTATATGCTGAGCCAGCATTGGGGGATCGGCGTGTTGGCCGCCACGCCTTTCAAACACGATATCAATGGCGCCGGTGCTCTGGGCGGTGCCGGCAAGCTGGCCGAGACCAAACATCTGCCGCCCACCGTCACGCTCCAGTATTTCCCGCTGGATCCGGGGATGACGATTCAGCCGTATGGCGGGATTGGCGTGAATTACACCCACTTCTTTGACGAGAAGACCACCGACACGCTAACCAACGCCCTGGGCGCGGCTTCAACCGATATCAAGCTGGATGACAGTGTGGGGCTGGCGGCCGAGTTGGGAGCGGACGTGATGCTGACCGATCGACTGCTGCTGAATGCCGCCGTCTGGTACGCGGACATCGACACGACGGCCACCATCAAGGCCTACGATGGCGCCGGCAACAAAGTGGCCACCGGGAAGGTCGATGTGGATATCGATCCGTTCGTTTACATGATCGGCGTCGGTTACCGGTTCTGAGCCGGCCGGAAAGGAAACGGGCCGATACGGAATCGGCCCGTTTTGATGCTAGGCGTTAGCGGACGGGCGACGGGCGCCACCGCCGGAACGACCCCGACCACTGCGACGACGCGAGCTGTTGTTCCGCGGCGGTCCGCCTGCGTTACGCTTGCCGCCGTTACCGCCGCGCCCCTGATCATTGCGGGGCCTGGTGGCCAGGGCAACACTGGGTTCGAACCCGTCGATCACTTCCCGCGTCAGGTCCTGCTTGATCAGCTTTTCAATGCCGCCCAGCAGTTTGCCTTCGTCGGCACTGACCAGTGATACCGCGTGGCCGCTCTCTCCGGCCCGGCCGGTACGACCGATCCGGTGGACGTAATCTTCCGGCACATTCGGCAGTTCGAAGTTCACCACCTGGGGCAGTTGCTTGATGTCCAGGCCCCGGGCGGCGATGTCCGTCGCTACCAGGACGCGAATCTCGCCTTCTTTGAAATGGCTCAGGGCCCGTGTGCGGGCGTTCTGGGACTTATTGCCATGGATCGCCGCCGCGGTGATCCCGTCACGCTCCAGTTTCTGGGACAGCCGGTTGGCGCCGTGCTTGGTGCGGGTAAACACCAGCACCTGCTGCCAGTCGTTGTCATGCACCAGACGGGCGAGCAGCGCCGTCTTGCGATTCTGGTCCACCGGGTGAACCGTCTGGCGCACGGTTTCGGCGGTGGTGTTGCGCGGTGCCACGTCGATCTGGACCGGCTCATTCAGCAGGCCTTCCGCCAGCTTGCGAATCTCCGCTGAGAACGTTGCTGAAAACAGCAGGTTCTGACGCTGTTTCGGCAGCAGGGCCAGGATCTTGCGGATGTCGCGGATAAAGCCCATGTCGAGCATGCGGTCCGCTTCGTCCAGCACCAGTATGTCCAGCGCGTCAAAACGCACGGCGCCCTGCTGGTACAGGTCCAGCAACCGGCCGGGTGTGGCGACCAGCACGTCCACGCCTTCGCGCAGCTTCCGGATCTGCGGGTTAATCTTGACGCCGCCGAAGATGACGGCGGAGCTCACCGACTGGTAGCGGCCATAACGACCCACGCTCTCGCCCACCTGGGCGGCCAGTTCGCGGGTCGGTGCCAGCACCAGCGCGCGCACGCCCTTACCACGACGCGGCAGTTCGCCAAGACGCTGCAACAGCGGCAGCGTGAAACCGGCGGTCTTGCCGGTACCGGTTTGCGCGGCGGCCATAACGTCGCCACCGGATAAGACGGCGGGAATAGCCTGGGCCTGGATGGGGGACGGCTCTTCGTAACCCTGTTCGCGGGTCGCACGCAACAATGCCTCGGACAGGCCGAGTGATTCAAAACTCATAGATATGATCTCGTGCGATGCGCTGACCGGCCATGGGCACGTGGCGCATCGGATGGACTAAAACGACTGCAGGCATCGCCGGGTTGGCGTGCCGCCCTCTGAAAGGTCGTATAAGTGGGGCCGCGCCGATGGCGGCGAAGTCCTTCGAGGTAGGAATGTGAGGAGCCTAACAGAGTTCGCCCATAAAAACGACGTCGGGCACCTGTGGATAACCGTGACAGGGCCATATCCCCTATACTAGGAGGCCATTGAACCTGTCCCGGAGACGATGATGCTGTGGTATCGCCTCGGCCTGATTGGCGTGTGTGCGTGGCTAACCCTGCCTGCGGCCGCCGCGACCTTTCGTGTGGGGTTGCTGCACGGCGATGCCGAGGTGTTCGACTACGAGCTGTCGGTGATCCGCCTGGCCCTCGACCACGCCCCCGGCCCGCAGACGCTGGAAGTGGTCCCGCTGCCGAAAGTGCCCCAGAACCGTGTGTTCGCCATGCTTCATGAGGCGCACCCGAAGATCAACGTCTTCTTCAGTGGCTACAGCCCGGAACGGGAAGAGAGCCTGTTGCAGGTCAACATTCCCATGACCCGGGGCCTGCTGGGCTACCGCCTGTTTGCCGTGCGCAAGGATCGGATGGCTGAACTGAGTCCAATCGACACCCTGTATGAGCTGCAACAGGTCACCGTTGGCTCCGGCACCGGTTGGCCAGAGAACCGGATCCTGGAACACAACGGCATCAAACTGGTGACCAGCCAGTATGAAAACCTCTGGCGTATGCTCGAGTACCAGCGTTTCGACCTGTTCCACCGTGGCATTCAGGAAATCTTCACCGAGCTGGCCAAACCCGGCCGGGATAACCTGGCGATGCTGCCCGGCGTGGCCCTGGCCATGCGCTACGACTACTTTCTCTATGTGTCGAAGTCGCGACCAGACCTCCACGACATCCTGAAACAGGGTCTGATGAAGGCCTATGACGACGGATCGTTCATGGACAACTTCCGCCACCACCCCGCCAACCGGGCCGCACTGGACCAGGGTGAGCTGGACAAGCGTCAGATCATCTGGCTGGAGACACCGGAAACCAGCCGCACGCTGGATCAGATCCCGGATCGCTACTGGCACCTGCCGTCGCAGCAGGAGTGATCAGCGCTGGGCGCTGGCCAGAACGGCTCCAAAGAACAGAAAGGTAGAGCCGGCGGTCCGGTTCATCACGCGCCCGCCCCGCTCCGACGTCAACCAGCCTCGAATCCGCTTCGCGCCCAGGGCGTAACCCAGGTGTACCAGAGCCACGATCACGGCATACGTCAGCGTCAGCAGGACAAACTGGATCTGGAAATCGCCGGCCGGATCGATGAACTGGGGGAAAATCGACAGGAAGAACAGCACCACCTTGGGATTGCTGAGCTGCAGCACCAACGCTTCAACAAAGCGCCGCCCGAAGCGATCGTCCGCCGCACCGGTGTCCGTCTGCAGGTTCAGGCCCGGCTTGCGCCACAGGCGAATACCCAGGTACACCAGGTAGGCCGCGCCCACATACTTGACCAAGGTAAAGGCCGTCGCCGAGGTGGCCAGCAGAACCCCCAGACTCGTTGCCGACAGCGCCGACACTACGAGAGCCCCGGCGGAAATCCCCAGGATACCGCCCAACGTGCCGCGCTGCCCCAGGCGCAAGGCGTTCGAGAGGGTCATGACGACACCGGGCCCGGGACTCAGGGCGGTGGCCGTCGCCATCAGCAGGAACAGCAGGTACAGGTGCACCGGAATCTCCATGGGCCAGTCAGCGACAAGGCGAGTGCTTGTGCAATGCGCCTCGATCGGGTGACACTCATTGTCCACCTTCCTGGCAATGGATGCCAGGACGCCCAACACCACACGGAGAACGCATGACGACAACATGGCTTGAAGACGTCACCCTCACGAACCAGACCGCCAGCCTGGTACCGATGGCCTCGGAACACCGGGACGCGCTGGTCGAAGCCGCCAGCGACGGTCGCCTCTGGGAGCTCTGGTTTACCGGCGCGCCGTCCGCCGACACGGTGGACACCTACATCGAGCAGGCGCTCAAGGACAAAGCCGCCGGCCGCGCCCTGCCGTTCGTGGTGATCGAGAATGCCAGTGGCGACGTGATCGGTGCCACCCGCTACTGCAACGCCGAGCCGGACCACCGGCGCGTCGAGATCGGCTACACCTGGTACGCCCAGCGCGCCCAGCGCACGGCGGTGAACACCGAGTGCAAGCAGCTGCTGCTGACCCACGCCTTCGAGCAGTTGAACGCCATCGCGGTGGAATTCCGCACCCACTGGCACAACGAGGCCTCCCGCCGCGCCATCGCCCGGCTCGGCGCCAAGCAGGACGGCGTGCTGCGCAACCACCGCATTGAGCCCGATGGCGCCTACCGGGATACCGTGGTGTTCTCGATCCTGGAAAGTGAGTGGCCCACGGTGAGGAAATCCCTCGCCTTCAAACTGGCCCGCCTGCGCGAGCGCGGCTGACGTCGAGACGGGCGGGGTATTGTGGCGCCGGTGAGCAGCCCCCGACCATGGATACCATGGACGTTGGCCCGGTAAACCCACACAATGGCGAAAAAACGCGCCGGAGAAGCGCCATGACGATGCTGAGAGGGATCCTGCTGGTGGCCACACTGGCCCTGGTCGCGGGGCCCACGCCTGCAGACACGCTGCAACCGTTTTCCACCATGTCCTCCCTGGATGACGGCTGGGCACCGCTGGAATTTCCCAACATCAATAAACACTCGCAATATCAGTTGGTCACCGAAGACGGTGTGCAGGTGATCAAGGCCCAGACCCGGGGCGGCGCCTCCGGGCGGATTGCCCGAATCCGCATCGAGCCGGGCGACAAGCTGACCCTGCAGTGGCGCTGGAAGGTCAGCAACATCTACCAGACCGGCAACGCGCGCAAGAAGGACGGCGACGACTACCCGGCGCGGATCTACGTGGCCTTTGCCTTTGAACCGGACAAGGCCGGTTTCTTCGAACGGGCCAAACGCAAAGCCGCCGAACTGATCTACGGCAAGGAACTCCCCGGCAACGCTCTGAACTACATCTGGGCCAACAAGCTGCCGGTGAATACCGTCATCGCCAACCCCTACACCGACCGGACCCAGATGATCGTGGTCCAGAGCGGGTCGGACCAGACCGGGCAATGGGTCATGGAGTCGCAGGACATCGTCGCCGACTACAAACGCGCGTTCGGCGAGGCGCCGCCGCCGATCATCGGCATTGGCATCATGACCGACGCCGACAATACCGGGGAATCCGCCACCGCCTGGTACGGCGACATCACTCTGGAGCGCTGACGCCCCCTTCCGCCGGCATGGGAAACCCCGGCAGAGCTGAAACCGGCCGTTGATCCCCCGCCAGTGGCAGCGAACCTGTCGCCTTGAGGCGCTGGAACGCCGCATCGAACGCCTGCCGCATACGCTCCGACTTGGCGTCTTCTACCGAGAACAGCCAGGCCGCTTCGCGCTCCCGGATAAAACAGTGTTCCAGCCCCTCGGGGCCGTTGGTGACACCGATCGCCGCCACCGGATCCCGGTAATCGAGCAGGTATTCCCCGCGGCGACGGTGCAGCATGTCGACACCGGCCTGATGAGTGGAGGTGTAGGTCAGGTCATTGTCGCCCTGATCGGCCAGGTACTGGGCGAGGCCGCCATAGGTGTAGCCGGAAATCAGGATCAGGCGCTGGTGCCTCAGGTCGCTGAACTGCCGGATGGGCGGTGTGTCCTTCAGATGCCAGGCACTCAGCTCGACGTGGATCGGGCGGGTGGCACTGGGCCGCACCTTACCCTCCAGGGAAGGGATGTGAGTCAGTCCGGGCCAGAGGTCGATGCGGCCCTGCCGCAGGTAGAGATACACCCGGCTGATTGGCAGATAGACGAAAACCGGCCGGTAGCCCGCTTCAATGGCCACTTTGCGGGTCAGGTCGATGAAGCTGCCGGCGGGCTGGCCCTGCGAGTCCCGATATTCATAGGGCGGGAAGGCCACATAACCGATTCTCGCGACCGGCGCATCGGCCCGCGCCGTGACCGACACCAGGCCGACCAAAACCGCCGCCAGCACCTGGAACAGGGCGTGGTAACGGACGAACGACCTGATCCAATCGATTTTCACATCGGACTCCGAAAAACCATACCGCTCAACACCCTGCCGGGGAGCGACACAACGCCTCGACCCGGATTTGATCACAGAACACCTGTCTCTCAACATAACCTGCCCCCCGTCAGGCGACCACTACAGGTGCGCGATTATTTGACGGAGGTGGCGTTTCTCGCACCCGCGTTGATTGGGCTGCCGCTGATTTCGGCCCGACGGGCCAATGGTCCGGACGCCGGCACCGCCCTAAACTGATTATTAAATCATCAACGCGAGTCACTGCCATGCCCTCCTCCCCGCTTGCCCACTGGCAGCATCAGGCGTCGGCCATCCTCAGCGGGCTGCTGGGTGACTGGCTGGCCAGTCGCGGTAATCCGCTGGCGATCGACATGCAGCTCTATCGTCACGGCCGGCCCCTGGTACTGGATGACCTGATACAGGACGGTCAGGCGCCCCGGCGCAGCCTGGTACTCCTGGTCCATGGCCTGACCGAGCTGGAGTCCATCTGGGATTTTCCGGGGCAACCCGGCACCAACTACGCCACCGCACTCTGCGAAGGCTTGGGCGCCGAACCCCTCAGCCTGCGCTACAACACCGGTCGCGCCATTCCCGACAACGGTCGGGCGCTGGCCCAGCAACTGGACGCCCTGGTCGCCGCCTGGCCGGTGCCTGTGGAAAACCTGGTGCTGATCGGCCACAGCATGGGCGGACTGCTGATCCGCAGTGCCTGTCATTACGGGGAAGCTGCCGGCTATGACTGGATACGGACCGTCGACAGCTGCGTCTACCTGGGCTCACCCCACGATGGCGCCTGGCTGGCGCGTCTGGCGCAGGGCGGTGCCGGTGTGCTGCAGGCCCTGCCCCGGGACTACCTGAAGGCGATCGGCGACGTGATCGATTTGCGCAGTGTCGGCATTCGCAACCTGAATCGCGGCCAGATCACCGACCAGCCGGAGGAACAACCGCCGCTGCTGGCGACGGCCCGACACTATGCGATCTGCGGCTTGCTGGGCCGGCATCGGGCCAATCCGGCCAACTGGCTGTTCGGCGACGCACTGGTGCATGAGGACAGCGCCCGCGGGCATCGCCAGCCGGGCTGGCAGTTGACGGATCAGGCCACGCTGGCGGGGATCGATCATATTCGGCTGGCCCATCACCCGGCGGTGCTGGCCCAACTGGAGGACTGGTTACGATGAAGACGACACAGCCATCGGAGAGCCCCGGAATCTGGTGGCGGGGCGTGGCCGATCTGGCCAGCGCCAGCGCCGAAGTCACCGCTCGCCGGCTGGAAGGGGTGCATCGATCCATCGCCGACGAAACGTTCGATGTGCTGGCCCGGATTCCGGTGACCCGGCCGTTCAGCGAGCCGGTGCGCCGAATCCATCACGGAATTGCAGCGCTGAGCTACCGCGGCGTGGCGCTGGGCGCGCGGGGACTCAACCAGTGGGTTCGGTCCCCGGCGCCCGAGGAGAGGGCGCCTAGCGAAGAATAAGCACCGGCGTCTGGGTGGTGGTCAGCATGCTGGTGGTGGTACTGCCCACCAGGAACTGGCGGATCCGGGAATGGCCATACGCCCCCATCACCAGCAGGTCGATGTCCTGTTCCGCCTGGTAGGCGTGCAGGGTCGGTTCCACGTCGCCGGCGCGGATGGCCACTTCCACGTTGCAGCCCGCTTTCAACAGCTTGTCTTTCGCCTCGTCCAATTGGGCCCGGCGGTCACTGGTGTCCGGTCCCACCATCACCAGATGCAGCGGAAAATCCCTGAAAATCGGGCTGTTTGACAGCAGTTCGATGCCTTTTCGCGCCGTTTCGCTGGCATCGAACGCCAGCATGGCGCTGCGCGGCGTGCTGAACTCATCCGGCACCAGCAACAGCGGGCGATGCAGGGTGCGGATCACGGTTTCCAACTGACTGCCGATGTGGATGTCCCGATCGGTGCTGCTCTCGCCATGCAGGCCCATGACCAGCAGGCGGGTGTCCTGTTCAATGTCCAAAAGGCTCTCGGCCAGATCGCCGTGACGCTGACGCTGGCGAATGTCTGACACGCCATCTTCGCGGACCCGCGTCTCCGCCGCATCCAGCATGTGCCGGCCCTGCTCCAGCGCCAGCTTGCTGCGCTTCTGGTCCAGCTCGGCCAGCTCTTCCAACAGGTGCTCGCGGCTGCCGAGGCCGATGCTGCCGGCCAGGTCCGGTTCGGTGGGGTAACGGGCATGATCCAGCACGTGGAACAGGGTCAGCGGCGCATCCAGGCGCTGACTGGCCCAGGCGGCGTAATCGCACACCGCCGTCGTGGACCGGGAGCCATCGATGCAGGCTACAACTTGGGACATGGAACCGTCTCCCCCTCGCTTTATTATTGATGTTTCCGTACGAACAGTTTGCCCTGATTGCATGACAGCCGTCATCAGTGCCCCATCAATTGATCGGCGGCTTCGGGCTTGTCGTGGATCGCAAACCGGTCGACGATGGTGGCGCTCGCCTCGTTCAGGCCGATCACCTCCACGTCCGCGCCTTCCCGGCGGAACTTGATCACTGCCTTGTCCAACGCGCCGACCGCCGTGATGTCCCAGAAATGGGCACGGCTCAGGTCGATGACCACGTTATCCACAGCCTCCTTGAAGTCGAACGCCGCCAGGAATTTTTCGGTGGAGCTGAAGAACACCTGGCCGACCACCTTATAAGTGCGGGTCTGGCCACTCTCATCCAGTGACGGGGTGACTACCATGAACCGGCCGATCTTGTTGGCAAAGAACAGCGAGGCCAGCAACACGCCGGCGAACACGCCCAACGCCAGGTTGTGGGTGGCCACCACCACACACACGGTGACCAGCATCACCAGGTTGGTGGACAGCGGATGCCGGCGCAGGTTGCGCACCGAATCCCAGCTGAACGTCCCGATAGAGACCATGATCATGACCGCCACCAGCGCCGCCATCGGGATCTGCACCAGCCAGTCCTGCAGCACCAGCACCATGAACAGCAGGAAGGTGCCGGCCACCAGCGTCGATAGCCGGGTGCGGCCGCCGGATTTCACGTTGATCACGGTCTGGCCGATCATGGCGCAACCGGCCATGCCGCCGAGCAGTCCGGAGAAGATGTTGGCCACGCCCTGCCCTTTGCACTCCCGGTTGCGGTCGCTGGAGGTGTCGGTCAGGTCGTCCACGATGGTCGCGGTCATCAGCGACTCCAGCAGCCCCACCACCGCCATGGGCAGCGAGTACGGCAGGATGATCCACAGGGTCTCCAGGTTCAGTGGCACGTCTGGCCACAGGAACACCGGCAGGGTGTCGGGCAGGTCGCCCATATCGCCTACCGTGCGCACGTCCAGGCCCAACACCATCGACACGATGGTCAGCAGGATGATGCACACCAGGGGCGAGGGAATCACCTTGCCCACCTTGGGCACCAGCGGGAACAGGTAGATGATGCCCAGACCGGCCGCGGTCATGGCGTAGACGTGCCAGGTCACGTTGGTCAGCTCCGGCAGCTGGGCCATGAAAATCAGGATCGCCAGCGCGTTGACGAAGCCGGTCACCACCGAGCGGGAGACGAACCGCATCAGCGAGCCCAGCCGCAGGAAGCCGAACAGGATCTGGAAGACGCCGGTTAGCAGCGTCGCGGCCAGCAGGTACTGCAAGCCGTAATCCTTCACCAGTGTCACCATCAACAGGGCCATGGCCCCGGTGGCGGCTGAAATCATGCCGGGCCGACCACCGGCAAAGGCGATCACCACCGCGATACAGAACGAGGCATAGAGCCCGACCCGGGGATCGACACCGGCGATGATGGAGAAGGCAATCGCCTCGGGAATCAGCGCCAGCGCCACCACGATACCGGCGAGGACATCCGCCCGGGTGTTGGAAAACCAGTGCTTCTTGATGGAAGAGAGCATTGAGGAAGACCTTTGAATTCAGCGTTGTTGCAGGCCGACAAAAAAACACGGCTCTCGTTCGAGAGCCGTGTCAGTCAACCAATATTTGGGAGCCTCGGCCGCGTCAGACCAGGTACACGACGCACAGCAGGCCCACGCCGCCCAGCACCAGGGTATACGGCAACGCCATCAGCACCATGCGCCCGTAGGACAGTCGCACCAGTGGGGCGATCGCGGACGTCAACAGAAACAGGAAAGCCGCCTGGCCGTTGGGCGTTGCCACACTGGGAAGATTGGTCCCGCTGTTGATGGCGATCGCCAGCTGCTCAAAATGGGGCTGGGAGATATCGCCGGCTTCCAGGGCCTGCTTGATTTCGCTGATGTATACCGTCGCCACGAACACGTTGTCACTGATCATGGACAGCAGGCCGTTGGCGACGAAGAACATGCCCGGCTGCTGGGACACCGGCAAAGCGAGCACGTAGTTTATCACAGGTGTAAACAGGTGCTGCTCGTGGATGACCGCGACCACCGCGAAAAAAACCACCAGCAAGGCGGTGAACGGCAGCGCCTCCTCAAACGCCCGGCCGATCTGGTGCTCCTCGGTGATCCCGGTAAACGCGGTAATCAGGATGATCACCAGCAGGCCGATCAGCCCCACTTCGGCCACATGGAAAGCCAGGCCGAGCACCAGGATCACCGCCGCGACCGCCTGTACCCAGAGCCGGGCCCGATCCGCCGGGGTACGGCGCGCCTGCTCGTTAGCCGCAAACTCCTCCAGCACCTGACGGACCGGTTTGGGCAGTCGGGCGCCGTACCCGAACCAGCGGGTTTTCTCCAGCAACGCGCAGGTCAGCAGCCCCGCCACCAGCACCGGCATGCTGACCGGTGCCATGCGCTGGAAGAACTCGACGAAGTTCCAGCCCACTTCCTTGGCAATCAGCAGGTTCTGCGGCTCGCCCACCATGGTGGCGACGCCGCCTAACGCGGTGCCGATCGCGCCGTGCATGAGCAAGCTGCGCAGGAAAGCGCGGAAGACTTCCAGATCTTCCCGATGCAACTCGATAACCCCGTCATCGGAGCCGGTGTTGTGGTCGTCGTGGTGATAGCCCTTGCCGGAAGCCACCTTGTGGTACACGGAGAAGAAGCCCACCGCCACGCTGATGATCACCGCCGTAACGGTCAACGCATCGAGAAACGCCGACAGGAACGCCGCCGCCAGCGAAAACAGCAAGCCCAGAAGCACCTTGGACCGTACCCCGATGAGAATGTGGGTGAAGGTCACCAGCAGCAGCTCCTTCATGAAGTAAATGCCCGCCACCATGAACATCAACAGCATGATCACCGGCAGGTTGTGCAGAATTTCCAGGTAGACGTCATCGGCGGTGGTCATGCCGATCGCCAGCGCCTCGATGGCCAGCAGGCCGCCGGGCTGCAGCGGGTAACACTTGAGCGCCATCGCCAGGGTGAAAATGAACTCGGCCACCAGCAGCCAGCCGGCCAACCCCGGACCCAGCCACCAGAAAATCGGCGGATTGATCACCAGGAACAGGAGGATGACCTGCTTGTACCAGGTCGGGGCGTTGCCCAGGAAATTGGCGCGCAGGCCGGCAAAGAGAGTGGAAGGCATAGGGTTGTCATTACGTCGGTGGATTCTTGTGACAGGGGAAGGTGGCCGCATTGGCCTGCGACGGGTCGCGCATCCCTGCCGTGAACCAACCGGCCTCGTCGCCGGTTATCCCGATAGTAGCAAAGTCTGGGCGCCCTTCGCTGTTTCCGACGACCCAATCCTCCGAAAAGACGGGATTTTTGCGGCTTCAGCCACCCACGTGGCGGGCGGGCACCTTGACATCAATCAAATGTAAATGATTTTCATTTGTCTTTAATCATTTTCTGGACCATGCTCTGGAGGGCAGATCAGTGACTGGAGAACGATTATGAGCGAGTGCGCAACCCGGATGGCCGGCTCGGCCTCGTCGCTTTGCCAGGCATGGCGACGGCTGAAGGCACAGGCGCGAGAAGACAAGATAACGACCACGGGTGCCATGACCCGGGCCGTCACGCACCGACAGGCCGCCCATTCGGGACGGCCTCCGGCGATGTAAAACAGGCGCTAGTGGGTAACGCCCACCGCATGTGCGGTGCCGGCCGCCTCGACGCTGTCGGCCAGCATTTCCGCCGTGATCGCGGACAGGGTCCAGCCCAGGTGGCCGTGACCGGTGTTGTAGAACACCGTGGGCAGATTCCCTTGGCCCACTTTGGGCATCATGTTAGGCAGCATGGGCCGCAGGCCAGCCCAAGGCACGACGCGGCGGGTGCTGATGCCAGGGAAGCATTCTTCCACCCAGCGGGTCAGCGGGCGCACGCGATCGGCGCGGATGTCCCGGTTGTAGCCGTTGAATTCCGCCGTGCCCGCTACCCGGAAGCGATCGTCGCCCAGGCGGCTGGTGACGATCTTGGTTTCGTCGTCCAGTAGGCTGACGTCGGGCGCTGAGGCCTGGGAATCGGCATCGTCCAGGTGAACGGTGATGGAGTAGCCTTTCACCGGGTAGATGTTGACCCGATCCCCCAGCTTGGCAGCGAGGGCCCGACTGCCGACGCCGGCGCAGATCACCACACCGTCATAGCTTTGCTGGTCTTGCTGCTCGCCGTCGCTGGACCGGACCCAGGCGGCGTTGGCGTCGGCTCCCAGATCCTCCACCGCATAGCCATAGCGGGTGGTCACGCCCAGCCGTTCGATCGCCTGGGCCAGACCAAACGTGAACTTGTGGATATCACCGGTGGCATCGCTCTCGGTGAAGAAGCCGCCATAGTAGTCGCCGGCCAGGGTCGGTTCGATCGAACGCATCTCGTCCGGGGTGACGGCACGACGTTCCAGGCCGCCGGCGGCCAGCAGTTTGGACACTTCCGCCGCGTGGTCGTAGCCGGACTTATTGCGGTAGATGTGCAGGATGCCGCGCTTTTTCAGGTCGAAGTCGATGCCTTCGCTGCGCGCCCAGTCGAACAGGTACTCGCGGGCGGCGATCGCCATGCGGGTGGTTTCCGTGGTGTTGTGGGCGTATTGCGGAATGGCAGCGATAAACTCGGCGAACCAGCTCATCTTGTGCCAGGACGGCTTGGGGTTGACCAGCAGCGGCGCATCGCTGCGCATCATCCACTTCAGGCCCTTGATAATGGTTTGCCAGTTGTTCCAGACCTCGGCGTTGGACGCCGACAACTGTCCACCGTTGGCAAAGGAAGTTTCCATTGCCGCGTAACGGTTTTTCTCGTACAGGGTCACGTCGAGGCCACGTTTGGCCAGGGAATACGCCGTGGTCACGCCCGTGATACCACCACCAATAACGGCTACTCTTTTCATGAGACTCTCCAGTTTTCCGGCGTCAGAGGTCGCCTTTCAACCTGAATGTGGTTGAAAGCACCCCTTCCGTCACGGAACCTGAGAGATTCACGAGCCGCAATCGTGCAAGCGGCCGCTTGCTCCTTCGGTGTGCCGGGTGACGCTGTCACCGGCAGCTCTTCGGAAAGTGTTTGTGGGGGCGGTCCATTTGCCTGAGAGTTTCCGGGGCTGTTGCTCCTTCGGCGCCGATCCCGCTGGGGATCGATCTCTCCCGCCCACACATTATCAATGCGGTCTACATATGACCGCACGTTCATAATAGCAAAAACCGCCCGGCCCACAAACTGCAGGCCGGGCCAGTGGCCCGGAGAGCCGGTCTCTATTCCACCGTCACACTCTTGGCCAGGTTGCGCGGCTGGTCCACGTCGGTGCCCTTGAGCACGGCCACGTGGTAGGACAGCAGCTGCAACGGCACCGTGTAGACGATCGGGGCCGTGATCGGGTGCACTTCCGGAATCGACATGACGTGCACGTGGTCTTCCTCATGCAGTCCCGACTGGTCGTCGGCAAAGACGAACAGCTCGCCACCGCGGGCCCGGACTTCTTCCAGGTTGGACTTGAGCTTTTCCATCAGGGCGTTGTTGGGCGCCACCGTGACCACCGGCATTTCGCTGTCCACCAGGGCCAGCGGGCCATGCTTCAACTCGCCGGCCGGGTAGGCCTCGGCGTGGATGTAGGAAATTTCCTTGAGCTTGAGGGCCCCTTCCAGGGCCACCGGGAACATGGCGCCCCGGCCGAGGAACAGGCTGTGGCTCTTTTCCATGAAGGCCCGGCTCATATCGGCGATCCGGCCATCCAGGGACAGCACCTGATCCACCTGCCGCGGCACCTCGCGCAGTGCCCGGACAATGTCGGCTTCCTTCTCGCTGTCCAGGCCGTTATGCCGGGCCAGCGCCAGGGTGAAGATCAGCAGCGCGGTAAGTTGGGTGGTGAAGGCCTTGGTGGAGGCGACCCCGATTTCCGGCCCCGCCTGGGTCATGATGACCAGGTCGGATTCCCGCACCAGGGAACTGCCGGGGACGTTGCAGACTGCCAGCGCAGCACGGAAGCCCGCCGCCTTGGCCTGGCGCAGGGCCGCCAGGGTGTCGGCGGTTTCGCCGGACTGGGAAATGGTCAGGAACAGGGTGTCGGGCTGGACCACATGGTGGCGGTAGCGATACTCGGATGCCACTTCCACGGAGCAGGGAATCCCCGCCAGTTCCTCGATCCAGTAGCGGGCCACCATACCGGCGTGGTAACTGGTGCCGCAGGCGATGATCTGGACGTGACGGATACCGGCCAGCAGGTTGCCGGCCTCGGTGCCCAGAGCCTGTTCCAGCACGCGGGAATCGGTTAACCGGCCTTCCATGGTGGCCTGGATCACCCGCGGCTGCTCGTGGATTTCCTTGAGCATGAAGTGGCGATACTCGCCCTTGTCGGCGGAATCGATCGAATGCTCGAAACGCGACACCGGCCGCTCGGCCTCCTGCTCATCCGCGTCCCAGATGCGCACGGCATCCCGGCGGATCTCGGCGATGTCGCCCTCTTCCAGGAACATGAACCTGTCGGTCACCGGCAGCAGGGCCAACTGGTCCGACGCGATAAAGTTCTCACCGATGCCAACACCGACGACCAGCGGGCTGCCGCGGCGGGTGACCACGATACGGTCGGGATCGTCAGCGTGCATGACCGCCAGGGCGAAGGCGCCATGCAGTTCGGCCACGGCCGTCTTGACGGCGGACAACAGGTCCTTCGACTGGCGGAAATAGGATTCGATCAGGTGGGCGACGACTTCGGTGTCGGTCTGGGAGCTGAAAGAGAAGCCCTCGTCCTTCAGTCGGTCGCGCAGGATCTGGTAGTTCTCGATGATGCCGTTGTGGACAATCGCCAGGCGTTCGCCGGACATGTGCGGATGGGCGTTCAGCTGGGACGGGATACCGTGAGTGGCCCAACGGGTATGAGCGATGCCGACCACACCCTGGGGCTCGGACTTTTCCAGCGCTTCGGCCAGGGCCTGGACCTTGCCGACTTCCCGTTCCCGTTGCAGGGCCCCGTCCTCGCCGAGGATGGCCATACCGGCCGAGTCGTAGCCGCGGTATTCCAGTCGCCGCAGTCCTTCCAGCAAGATGGCCGGCACATCCCGTTGTGACACCGCACCTACAATTCCGCACATAATCTTGTCCTGTCGTTCCTGGAGTTACTTCTTCTCGGGCCGGGGCCAGTTCTGGATATTACGCTGACGTCCCCGGGCCACGGCCAGCTCGTCCGCTTCAACGTCCCGGGTGATGGTCGAGCCAGCACCGATGGTGGCATTATCCGCGACCGAGACCGGCGCCACCAGCGCCGTGTTGGAGCCCACGAATACGCCGTCGCCCAACTGCGTCAGGTGTTTGTTCACCCCATCATAATTGCAGGTGATGGTCCCTGCACCCACATTCACGTGCCGGCCCAGAACGGCATCGCCGACATAACTCAGGTGGTTGATCTTGGAGCCCTGGCCGACCCTGGCCTTCTTGGTCTCGACGAAATTGCCCACCTTGGTGTTTTCGGCCAGTTCCGTACCCGGGCGCAGGCGGGCGAACGGCCCGATCTGGGCATGCGCGCCCACATCGGCACCATCGATCACCGTGTTGGCATCGATGCGCGCGCCGCTGCGAATCACCGCGTCACGGATAAAGCAGTTGGGGCCGATGTGGACATCGTCTTCCAGCACTACGCGTCCTTCAAACACCGCATTGACGTCGATCACCACATCCTGGCCCGTCTGCAGGGTGCCGCGGACGTCCAGACGCGCCGGATCCAGCAGGGTGGCACCGGCGGTCATCAGCTGTCGCGCCTGCTCGGCCTGGTACCAGCGCTCCAATTCGGCCAGCTGAATCCGGTTGTTGACGCCCTGCACTTCAAACGCCGTCGCCGGATGCGCCACTTTCACCGCCACGTCGTGGGCCACGGCCATGGCAATAACGTCCGTCAGATAATACTCCCCCTGGGCGTTGCTGTTGGACAGACGCGGCAGCCAGTCTTTCAGGTGCCGGGCCGACAGCCCCATGATGCCCGTGTTCACTTCCTGGATGCGCAGCTGCTCGCTGCTGGCGTCCTTCTGCTCGACGATCGCCTGAACGTTGCCGCCGCTGTCCCGCAGGATCCGACCGTAACCGTCCGGATTGTCCAACGCCACCGTCAGCAGGCTGATCGCCGAATCACTGACCTGATCCGCCAGGTGGCCCAGGGTGGCGGCATCCAGCAGGGGCACGTCGCCATACAGCACCAGCACCCGGGCGTCATCCGGCACATTGGGCAGGGCCTGGGCCACGGCGTGACCGGTACCCAGTTGCTCTTCCTGCAGCACCCACTGGATGTCGTCAGCCGGCGTCGCCGCCCTGACCTGCTCGGCCCCATGCCCGATCACGGTATGGATGCCACTGGCGCCCAGTGCCCGGGCGGTCTCGATGACGTGGTGCAACATCGGTTTGCCGGCCACGGCATGCAGCACCTTGGGCAGCCGCGATTTCATGCGCGAGCCCTGGCCGGCGGCGAGAATGACGACGTGAAGGGGATGGGTCATAGGACGATCGGTTCCTTGGGTGTCGTGGCGGCGATCCGTCGGCCACGGCCTGATGGGTCTGAATTAAAAAAGCCGCATCCCTCGATAACGGGCCGGATCGGTCGTTATGTCGGGAGGCGGCTTTCAGAGTTGCCTGTACGGTAGCGCCGGTGGCGGCTTAGCGTTTCTTCCGCAGCTGCTGGATGGTTCTCAGCTTGGCGGCCGCTTCGGCCAGCTCGGTGGCAGCACGACTGTACTCGAACTCACTGGTCTGGTTCGCCAGTGCTTTCTCGGCTTCACGCTGAGCTTCCTGGGCGGCCGCTTCATCCACGTCTTTGGCGCGGATGGCGGTGTCGGCCAGCAGCGTGATGACCGAAGACTGAACCTCCAGGTAGCCCCCGGACACGTAGAGGATTTCCTCCTCGCCACCCTGCTTGATCAGGCGAACCGGACCCGGCTTGAGTGCCGTCAGCAGTGGCGCGTGTCCCGGTGCGATACCGAGATCCCCTTCCGAACCGGCGGCAATCAGCAGCTCAACCAGTCCGGAGAAGATCTTCTGTTCAGCACTGACGACATCACAATGTACGGTCATAGCCATTTCTTAGCCTCTTTGATCAGTCAGGAAAAGGGGGCCTCTTACTTCTCTTTGGCCTTCATTTCCTTCGCTTTCTCAACGGCTTCTTCAATGGAACCGACCATGTAGAACGCCTGCTCGGGCATGTCGTCATAGTCACCGTTCAGGATTCCCTTGAAGCTGCTGATGGTTTCTTTCAGCGGCACGTATTTACCCGGTGCGCCGGTGAAGACTTCAGCAACGTGGAACGGCTGGGACAGGAAACGCTCGATCTTACGGGCGCGGGCAACGGTCAGCTTGTCTTCTTCTGACAGTTCGTCCATACCCAGGATCGCGATGATGTCCTTGAGCTCCTTGAAGCGCTGCAGAACCGTCTGCACACCACGGGCCACGTCATAGTGCTCGTGACCGATCACCAGCGGATCCAGCTGACGAGAGGTGGAATCCAGCGGGTCGATCGCCGGGTAGATACCCTTGGAAGCGATGTCACGGCTCAGTACCACGGTCGCATCCAGGTGCGAGAAGGTGGTTGCCGGAGACGGGTCGGTCAAGTCATCCGCCGGTACGTAGACCGCCTGGACAGACGTGATGGAGCCGTCTTTGGTGGAAGTGATCCGCTCCTGCAGCTGGCCCATCTCTTCGGCCAGGGTCGGCTGGTAACCCACCGCGGACGGCATACGGCCCAGCAGTGCAGACACCTCGGTGCCGGCCAGGGTGTAACGGTAGATGTTGTCAACGAACAGCAGGACGTCACGGCCTTCGTCACGGAACTTCTCGGCCATGGTCAGGCCGGTCAGTGCCACACGCAGACGGTTCCCGGGGGGCTCGTTCATCTGGCCATAGACCATTGCCACCTTGTCGAGAACGTTGGAGTCCTTCATTTCGTAGTAGAAGTCGTTACCCTCACGGGTACGCTCACCAACACCGGCGAAAACAGACAGACCGGAGTGCTCTTTGGCGATGTTGTTGATCAGCTCCATCATGTTGACGGTCTTACCAACACCGGCACCGCCGAACAGGCCAACCTTACCGCCCTTGGCAAACGGGCAGATCAGGTCGATGACCTTGATGCCGGTTTCCAGCAGGTCCGCAGAAGCAGCCTGATCCGCGTAACCCGGCGCCTTGCGGTGAATCGGCATGCGCTCTTCTTCGCCGATTTCGCCGGCTTCGTCGATCGGGCGACCCAGCACGTCCATGATCCGACCCAGAGTCTGGGTACCGACCGGGACGGAGATCGGGGCGTTGGTGTTTTCTGCCTTCAGGCCCCGCTTGAGACCTTCGGTGCTGCCCATGGCAATGGTCCGTACAACGCCGTCGCCCAGCTGCTGCTGGACTTCCAGAGTTGTTTCACCACCTTCAAGCAGCAGCGCGTCATACACTTTGGGGACGGAATCGCGCGGAAACTCCACGTCGATAACCGCACCAATGATCTGAACGATGTGTCCGCTACTCATGCTCAGTTCCTCGTTATCTTTAAAGTCAATAAAACCAGTTGGATCGTGGGGTCATCAGACCGAGGCTGCGCCGCTCACGATTTCCGAAATCTCTTGGGTGATCGCGGCCTGACGAGCCTTGTTATAGGCCAGCTGCAGATCGTCGATGATGTTGCCCGCGTTATCGGTCGCGCTCTTCATGGCAATCATCCGTGCAGCCTGCTCGCAGGCCAGGTTTTCCATCACACCCTGATAAACCTGAGATTCGATGTAACGTGTCAGAAGACCATCGAGAATCGGCCGTGCATCCGGCTCGTAGATGTAATCCCACTGGCTCTTTTTGACGTCTTCTTCATCAGTGTCCCTGGGCAAGGGCAGGAGCTGTTCCACCGTAGGACTCTGGGTCATGGTGTTCACAAACTCGTTGCTGACCAGGTACAGGCGATCGATCTTTTCGTCCTGGAACGCATCCAGCATGACCTTGACGGAGCCGATCAGCTTGTCGGCGCTGGGCGTATCGCCCAACTGGGTCAGTGCGGAGACGACGTTGCCGCCGTAGTTCCGGAAGAAGGACGCGCCTTTCTGGCCAATGGCGCAAAGATCAGTCTCAACGCCCTTTTCCTTCCATTGCCGCATTTCGCGGACCAGTGTCTTGAACACGTTGATGTTCAGGCCACCACACAGACCACGGTCCGAGGACACCACGATGTACGCCACGCGCTTGACGTCGCGCTCGATCATGAACGGGTGCGTATACTCGGCATTGGCCTTGGCAATGTGCCTGATAACCTGCCGCATCTTTTCCGCGTACGGGCGAGTCGCCTGCATACGCTCCTGAGCCTTACGCATCTTGCTCGCCGCCACCATTTCCATGGCGCTGGTGATCTTCTGCGTGCTCTTGATGCTGGAGATCTGGTTACGTATTTCTTTTCCGACGGCCATAACTCACTGCCTTTTCAAGTTAGACACTCGAGCCCGAAACCAACAGAGCCCGCCGGGTGGGCGGGCCGTCTGTTGTTACCAGGTCTGAGTGGTCTTGAATTTCTCGAGTGCAGCTTTCAGGCCTGAGGCGATCTCGTCGTTGTAATCGCCTTTTTCGTTGATCTTGGCCAGGAGCTCACCCTGTTCGGTGCGCATCCAGTCCATCAGGGCCGCTTCAAAAGCCACGACCTTGTCGACATCAACGTCGTCCAGGAAACCTTCGTTCGCTGCGTACAGAACCGTGCCCATCTCAGCCACGGACATCGGGCTGTACTGGTTCTGCTTCATCAGTTCGGTGACACGCTGACCATGCTCGAGCTGCTTGCGGGTCGCGTCGTCCAGGTCAGACGCAAACTGGGCAAACGCCGCCAGTTCGCGGTACTGAGCCAGGGCCAGACGAATACCGCCACCCAGCTTCTTCATGATCTTGGTCTGGGCCGAACCACCGACCCGGGAAACCGAGATACCCGCGTTCATCGCCGGACGGATGCCGGAGTTGAACAGGTTGGTTTCCAGGAAGATCTGACCGTCGGTAATCGAGATCACGTTGGTCGGTACGAATGCAGACACGTCACCGGCCTGGGTTTCGATGATCGGCAGCGCGGTCAGGGAACCGGTCTGGCCTTTCACTTCACCGTTGGTCTTCTGCTCCACGTAATCGGCATTGACGCGGGAAGCCCGCTCCAGCAGACGTGAGTGCAGGTAGAAAACGTCACCCGGGTAGGCTTCACGGCCCGGCGGACGACGCAGCAGCAGGGAGATCTGGCGATACGCCACAGCCTGCTTGGACAGATCGTCAAACACGATCAGCGCGTCTTCACCGCGGTCACGGAAGTACTCACCCATAGAAGTACCGGCGTACGGCGCCAGGAACTGCATGGCGGCCGGATCGGCGGCACCGGCAGCGACCACGATGGTGTGGTCCATGGCACCGTGCTCTTCCAGCTTGCGCACGACGGCAGCAATGGAAGACTGCTTCTGGCCAACGGCAACGTAGATACACTTGATGCCGCTGTCTTTCTGGTTGATGATCGCGTCGATCGCCACCGCGGTCTTACCGATCTGGCGGTCACCGATGATCAGCTCACGCTGGCCGCGACCGATCGGCACCATGGTGTCGATGGCTTTCAGACCGGTCTGGACCGGCTGGTCGACGGATTGACGGGCGATAACACCCGGCGCGACCTTCTCGATCGGAGCGGTCAGCTCGGCGTTCAGATCGCCGTTGCCGTCGATCGGGTTACCCAGGGCGTCGACAACCCGGCCCAGCAGCTGTTCGCCAACCGGAACTTCCAGGATACGACCGGTGCAACGCACCTTCTGGCCTTCGGCCAGCCCTTCGTAGTCACCCAGGACAACCGCACCGACGGAATCACGCTCGAGGTTGAGCGCCATCCCGAAAATGCCGTTGTCGAATTCAATCATCTCACCGTACATAACGTCGGCGAGACCGTGGATCAGCACGATACCGTCGGAAACCGACAGGATGGTGCCTTCATTACGTGCTTCGGAAGAGATATCGAGCTTTTCGATTCTCTTCTTGATGATGTCACTGATCTCGGATGGATTCAGTTGCTGCATGCCTTTATCCTCAAACCGTTATCTGCAATCAGGAACCTATCGCGTCCGCCAGCTTCTCGAGCCTGCCTCGTACAGAGGCATCGATGACGACGTCGCCCGCGCGAATCAAAACTCCACCAATCAGCGACTTATCCGTAGTGGTAGACAGGTTCACTTTGCGGCCTAGCTTACGGGAGAGTGCTTCCACCAGTTTGGCTTCTTCATCGCTCGATACCTCGAACGGAGACGCCATTTCAACGCTGACGGAACTCTCCAGTTGCGCCCGCAGTCCTTCAAACAAGGCATTGATTTCCGGCAAGAGGGGCAATCGCTTGTTTTCAGCCAGCAGCGCGATGAAGTTGCGCCCCTGCTCTGACAATTTACCCTCGCAGAAATCGGCAAATGCCGATGCTTTTTGCTCGTCCGGAAGGGTCGGATGCGCCATCATGGCTTTCGCCTGTGGGTCATTCGCCACCGCACTCGCGAAAGCCAGCATGTCCGACCACTCTTCGAGCGTGCCGGTATCCTGCGCAATCGCAAACGCGGCGTTCGCGTACGGCCGGGCTAGCGTTATCAACTCTGCCATGTCAAACCCCGTTTACAGTTGCGCAGACAGCTTGTCCAGCATCTCGCTGTGAGCTTTGGCGTCGACAGAGGTTTCCAGGATCTTCTCTGCACCGGTGATGACCAACGAAGCCAGTTCCGCGCGCAGTGCTTCTTTCGCACGGTTCTGTTCCCGTTCGATCTCGGCACTGGCCTGGGCCAGAATCCGCTCGCCTTCGACGCGTGCGTTTTCCTTGGCCTCGTCGACCAGACGGGCCGACCGCTTGTTCGCTTGATCGATGATCTCGGCTGCCTTTTGCTTGGCTTCACGCAGTTCCTGGGCCGCTTTTTCCTGCGCCAGCTCCAGATCACGATTGGCGCGGTCAGCCGCGCTCAGGCCATCGGCAATTTTCTTCTGCCGTTCTTCCATGGCCTTCGTGATCGGAGTCCACACGTACCGCATGGTGAGCCATACAAATACGGCAAACGCGATCATTTGACCGATAAATGTAAGGTTAAAACTCACACCGCTTCTCCACTAAATGGAATGAATTAGGTGGTCAACTTCGGTGCTTAGCCTGCAACAACGAACAGGATGTAGAGCCCCAGACCAACGCCGATCATCGGAACCGCGTCAACAAGACCCATAACAACGAAGAACTGGGTACGGAGCATCGGGATCAGTTCCGGCTGACGTGCGCCGCCTTCCAGGAACTTGGAACCCAGGATACCTACACCGATGGCGGCGCCAACAGCTGCCAGACCCATCAGAATACCGCTTGCCAGTATGATCAGAGCTTGTGCTTCACTCACTTTTTTATCTCCCGTTAATGGTTGAGCTTGGGTTAGGTTTAAACTTTTAGTGACTCTCGCTGGTCTCGAAAGACTGCGACATGTAGACGATGGTCAGAACCATGAAGATGAACGCCTGCAGCGAGATGATCAGGATATGGAACATAGCCCATACAATCTGAAGGCCGCCACCGAAGATGCCCAGAACCGGACCGGCACTGTACATCAGGGCAATCAGGATAAAGATCATTTCGCCGGCGTACATGTTGCCGAACAACCGCAGGCCCAGTGAGACCGGCTTGGCAATCATGTTGACGAATTCGAGGACGAAGTTGATCGGGATGAAAATCGCCTGAACGATCGGGTTCTTGTTGCTGAACGGATGCAGGGTCAGCTCACCAATAAAGCCGCCCAGGCCTTTCTCACGAATGCTGAAGAACAGGATCAGCAGGAAGACGTCGAACGCCATACCCAGGGTCACGTTCGGGTCGGTGGACGGCACCACCTTGAAGAAGACGTGGTGCGGATCCGCACCCAGGACGTGCTCACCGAACAGCTGCGCCACAAACGGCAGCAGGTCGACGGCGATCAAGTCCATGAAGTTCATCAGGAAAACCCACACGAGAATGGTCAGCGCCATCGGGGCGACCAGCGGGTTCTTGTAGGGGAACATGCTCTTGACGTTGTCCTGGACGAAGTCCACGACCATTTCCACGAAGTTCTGGAATCCGCTCGGGGTGTCGGAGGTCATCGTCTTGGCGACCTTGCGGAACATCAGGAAGAAGATCAGTCCCAGAACCAGCGACCAGCCCATCATATCGACGTGGATCGCCATAAAGCCCATCTGCTGGGCCTCTGCACCGTTGTGCGCCATTGTCCAGATAGCCTGGTCCTGACCGGGACGCGTGCCCGCCGGCAGCTGGCCGAATGTCAGGTTCGTCAGGTGGTGATCGATATAACTGGACGCAGTGAGGTTTTCGCTTTCGCCTGCCATGTTCAGTCTCTCAAGCCCTATTTTTCAAAGATTTAGAGCCCCACAGCGCCGGGGCCAATGTATTCGTTGTCAGTACCAGGATAAAGGCCAGAAACAACACCCCGGCATTCAGGGGCTGGACCCACTTGAAAACGGCGGCAAACAAAAGCGCCGTGAGCGCCAACTTGACGACTTCACCCCAGTAAAATGCGCGCACAATGTGGCCCATCGCCCTTGCCGGCCGATAGGCAAAAACCTGTTTTGTAAAAAAGGCGTTGGGAATCGTATAGATCAAACCGCCCAACAGCCCGGAGTACCCGGCTACTTGTCCCGCGATCAGGTACCCAACTCCGGCTATGGCGACAGTGAAGGACAGCTGTATCCATGTCAATCGGTGGACCGGTGGTCGAGTCGCGTCCATCCGGCGACCCGGAATGTTGTTAGAACAGTTTTTCATGTTCCGCGCCACCTGCCGCTGCCGGGTGCTGATAAACCTCTATTGTCAAGGCAGCGGGATTATATGTGTTAACTCAACCGGGTTCAACACAACCCGCCCTGTTATCGGGCAGGGAAAATGCCCTTCTTTGGCACTAATTCCTTGGTTCTGGCGCCTTTCCGAACCATTGTGATCCATCATTAAAATTCATTTTTTAGTGCAATATTTTCGATGTAACCGTCGCCGATGCTGACCGAAAAACACGCACAGCGAGACCCACGCCGATGACTGCGTGCGGTCAGGCGATCACAAAAAAGAGGAGGAAAATGCCCGTCGGAATCAGGCGTTACTTGATATGACCCAGGATGCCATCCAGCTCATCCAGGCTGCTGTACTCGATGACGAGTTTGCCTTTGCCTTTCTGGCCGTGATTGATGGCCACCCGAGCGCCTAAACGCTCGGCGAGATCGTCCTGCAGACGACGGATGTTGGGATCCACCTGCGACTTTTTGTCGCGGCTCGGTGATTCGGCCTCCTGCTGGAGGCGGCGGACCAGCGCTTCGGTCTGACGGACGGAGAGGGATTTGGCCACCACGTGGCGGGCCGCCTGCAATTGCAGCTCCGGCGGCAGGGTCAGCATGGCCCGGCCGTGCCCCATTTCCAGATCCCCGTGTTCCAGCATCACGCGTACGTCTTCGGTCAGGCCGATCAGGCGCAGCAGGTTGGTGATGGTGGTGCGGGACTTGCCGACGGCTTCGGCCACCTGGGCCTGGGTCAGGCCGAATTCGTCCTGCAGACGCTGCAGGGCAAAGGCTTCCTCGATGGGGTTGAGGTTTTCGCGCTGGATGTTCTCGATCAGCGCCATGGCGATGGCGGCTTCGTCCGGCACATCGCGGATGATGGCCGGGATCTGGTCCAGCTCGGCCAGCTGCGCCGCCCGCCAACGGCGTTCACCGGCGATCAGCTCGAAGCGGCCTTCCGACAACGGGCGCACCACAACCGGCTGCATCACGCCCTGCTGGCGAATGGAGTCTGCCAGTTCCTGCAGGGCCGCCTGGTCCATGTCTCGGCGCGGCTGATAGCGGCTGCGCTGGATGAGGTCCACGGGAATTTCCCGCAGTTCACCGTCGTGCTCGCTCAGCTCTTCCCGGTCGAGATTGACCTTGGAGCCTGCCAGCAGCGCTCCCAGTCCGCGCTCACCCAATCCTCGCTTTTTCGCCGCCATCGTATCCGTCATTCTTTATGAGTGTTATCGAAACTGTGTGCCGGGAAGTGTCAGACCGCCACCGGCTGGCTCTGACGCTGCTGTCCGTTACGCCGGACCATTTCACCGGCCAGGGCCAGGTAGGCAATCGCCCCCTTGGAGGCCCGGTCGTACTTGAGCGCCGGTACCCCGTAACTGGGCGCTTCGGCCAGGCGTACGTTCCGCGGGATGACCGCCTTGTAGACCTTGTCGCCGAAATATTCGTTGAGCTGGGCCGAAACATCCAGCGTCAGGCTGTTGCGTGGATCGTACATGGTCCGCAGGATGCCTTCGAGAACGAGGTCCGGATTCACCGTTTCCTGGATCTGCTCCACGGTGTTCATCAGCGCGGCCAGCCCTTCCAGCGCGTAGTACTCGCACTGCATGGGAATCAGCACGCTGTCCGCGGCCGACAGGGCGTTGACGGTCAGCAGGTTCAGCGACGGCGGGCAATCCACCAGAATGTAGTCGTAGCGATCGCGGACGCTATTGAGCTGCAGGCGCAGCCGGTGCTCGCGGCCGATCTCGTTCATCAGCTCGACTTCCGCCGCGGTCAGGTCACCGTTGGCTGGCAGGATGTCGAAACCGGAGGCTTCGGCGAGGATGATCACGTCCGCCGCCGACTGACGCTTGGTAAGCACGTCGTAGCCGGACAGGGCCAGCGCGTTCTTGTCCACGCCGCTGCCCATGGTGGCGTTCCCCTGCGGATCCATGTCCACCAGCAGGACGCGGCGCTTGGTGGCGCTGAGGGAGGCGGCCAGATTGACGCAGGTGGTGGTCTTGCCCACACCGCCCTTCTGGTTGGTCACCGCGATAATGCGCGCCATGGTTAGCCTCCTGTCGTCCGAACGCGATCAATGATAAGCAAGTGACGTGCCCCATCACAACCTGGAATCGACAGCGCAACATCCTCGCGCAGTCGCCAGTCGGAGGGCAAAGCCGCCAGCTCATCTTCCGGGAACTGGCCCTTCATGGCCAGGAACTGCCCCTCATCCGCCAGCAGATGACCGCACCAGGTCACCAGGTTCGCCAGGGCCGTAAACGCCCGCGAGGTGATCTGCTGGAAAGGCTGGTCCGGTTGGTAATCTTCGGCCCGCGCATGCACGACCTCGACGTTGTCCAGCCCGAGTTCCAGCACGCATTGTGTCAGGAATCGCGTCTTCTTGCTGTTGCTGTCCAGCAGGGTGATGTGGCGATCCGGACAGGCGATGGCCATCGGAATGCCCGGCAGGCCCCCGCCGGCGCCCACGTCCAGGATAGAAGAGGCCTGTACGTAAGGCAGGATCGCCAGGCTGTCGAGCAGTTGTCGGGACACCATCTGATCCGGCTCGCGGACGGCCGTCAGATTGTAGGCCCGGTTCCATTTCTGCAACAGACCCAGAAACGCCAGCAGGCGTTCCCGGGTGGCATCGGACAGGTCCAGCGCCAGGGCCGCCAGGCCGCTATCCAGCTGGGACGGCCAGTTGGCCGGAATACCCTGACTCATGCGGATTGCTTGCGCAGCAGGTCACGCTTCTTGAGGTGCACCAGCAACTGGGAAATCGCCGCCGGGGTCACGCCCTGGATCCGCGACGCCTGGGCTACCGTTTCCGGCCGCACGTCCTTGAGCTTCTGCTTGATCTCGTTGGACAGGCCGCCCACCGCATCGTAGTCCAGATCCACCGGCAGCGGCAGGTTCTCGTTACGACGCAGGCGATCGATCTCCGCTTCCTGGCGCGAGATGTAGCCTTCGTACTTCACTTCGATCTCGACCTGACCGGCCACGATTTCCTCGGCCTGCTCGCCGCTGATCTCGGCAATGTGCGAATAGACGATTTCCGGCCGACGCAGCAGATCGGCCAGGGTATGCTCTTTCTGCAGCGGCTTGTTCAGGTACCGGTTGGCCCGCTCGGCTTCCGGCGTATTCGGATGCACGTGGGTCTTGTCCAGACGCTGACGCTCAACCCCGATCGCATCGCGCTTGGCGTTGAACTGTTGCCAGCGCGCCTCGTCCACCAGGCCCAGCTTGTGGCCGGTTTCGGTCAGGCGCAGGTCGGCGTTGTCCTCGCGCAGGATCAGGCGGTATTCCGCCCGGCTGGTGAACATCCGGTACGGCTCGGAGGTGCCCATGGTGATCAGGTCATCCACCAGAACGCCGAGGTAAGCCTCGTCCCGGCGCGGGTACCAGGCGTCTTTCTCCTGCGCGCGCAGCGCGGCGTTGATGCCCGCCAGCAGTCCCTGGGCGCCCGCTTCTTCGTAGCCGGTGGTGCCGTTGATCTGACCGGCAAAGTAGAGCCCGCCAATGAACTTGGTTTCCAGCGTGTGGCGCAGGTCCTGCGGGTTCAGGTAATCGTACTCGATGGCGTAACCCGGCCGCGTGATGTGGGCGTTCTCGAAGCCCGGAATCGAACGCACCGCCTTGAGCTGGATGTCGAACGGCAGACTGGTGGAGATGCCGTTGGGGTACAACTCGTTGACGGTCAGGCCTTCCGGCTCGACGAAGATCTGGTGCGAGTCCTTGTCCGCGAACCGGTTCACCTTGTCCTCGATGGACGGGCAGTAGCGCGGCCCCACACCTTCGATATCACCCGCAAACATCGGCGAGCGGTCAAAGCCACTGCGGATGATGTCGTGGGTTTCCTCGGTGGTGCGCGTGACGTAGCAGCACACCTGCTGCGGGTGCTGGTCGCGGGAGCCCATGAAGGACATGACCGGCGTCGGGTCGTCGCCCCACTGCTCCTGCATGACGGAGAAGTCCACAGAGCGGCTGTCGATGCGCGGCGGTGTGCCGGTCTTCAGGCGACCCACGTTGAACGGCAGCTCGCGCAGACGCTGGGCCAGGGCAATCGCGGGCGGATCCCCGGCGCGACCACCGGCGTGGTTCTTCAGGCCCATGTGGATAACGCCGCCCAGGAAAGTACCCGTGGTCAGCACCACGTTGGCTGCGTTAAAGCGGATCCCGGTCTGGGTCACGACGCCGCGCACCTGATCGCCCTCGACGATCAGGTCATCGGCGGCCTGCTGGAAGATGGTCAGGTTGGGCTGGTTCTCAAGCACTTCGCGAATGGCCGCCTTGTACAGGACGCGGTCAGCCTGCGCCCGGGTCGCCCTGACGGCCGGGCCTTTACGGGAGTTGAGCACCCGGAACTGGATGCCGGCGCGGTCGGTGGCCTGCGCCATGGCGCCGCCCAGGGCATCGATTTCCTTGACCAGATGGCTCTTGCCAATCCCGCCGATGGCGGGGTTGCAGGACATCTGACCCAGGGTTTCAATATTGTGGGTCAGCAGCAGCGTACGGGATCCCATCCGCGCCGCCGCCAGGGCAGCCTCGGTACCGGCATGGCCGCCGCCGATTACGATGACATCGAAACGATCCGGGAATTCCACAGTACACCTCAAGCGACATAGAAAAATGGGGCAGAAGTATACCGGTTACAGGGAAAAATTTGCAGGGGCGATGAATAATTTTTAACCACCCCTGGCAGTGCCCTGATTGTTGGCACCGAGCTTGTTCCACTTTTTGAGAAAAATTCTTATCCGTCAGCCGTTTGGATGGCACTCCTCAGAAAAGTTTTCAAAACACTTATCCACATTGCGGTCAAGTCCTAAAATGCATCTTAAACCACTTAACCGATTGATTTAAAAGAACCTGTGAAAAGGTATCCCAAAGCTACCCCCGGGTTATTCATAAACTTATCCACAGGTTCTAGGGATTTTCCGCAACCGGTCATGCCTGACCGCCCCGCAGGTCACGGACAGTCGCTTCCAATCCTTCGGCGCTCACCTGCTCCGGCGACCAGATGGGACCGGCCACCAGTCCGATCCGGGACCAGAAGCGTTTGGGCGGGTGCGTTCCGGCCGCGCCGCCCTTGTGGCTGAATACGCTACCCCAGAGGCCCTGCAACGCCATGGGCACCACCGGGACGGGCGAGCGTTCCACCAGCGTCTCGATGCCTTGGCGGAACTGGTCGATCTCGCCATCGGTGGTCAGCTTGCCTTCCGGGAAGATGCACACCAGATGACCCGCCGCCAGCTCCTCCGCCACCTTGTCCATGGCCGCGTGATACACCTCCGGCTTCTTGCTGCGCGGGGCGATCGGAATTGTCTGAGCCAAGCGGAAAAACCCGCCGATCAACGGCAGGTTGAAAATCCGGTCATCCATTACGAAACGCACCGGACGCTTGACCGCCCCGGCAATCACCAGCGCGTCCATGTAGGACACGTGATTACAGACGAGGACGGCCGGTCCTTCTTCCGGAATATGCTCCAGCCCCTCATGGCGAACCCGGTAAATCGTGTGGGACAGGCACCAGATGATGAAACGCAGGGCAAACTCCGGCACCTGGCTGTAGACGTACCCCGCCACCACCAGATTGGCGATCGACAGGACCAGCAGGAATTCGGGAATCGACAGGCCCAGCGGGCCCAGCATCAACGCCCCGACCAGCGCACTTACCACCATGAACAGCGCGTTGATGACGTTCAGGGCGGCGATGACCCGGGCCCGCTTGCCCGGCTCCGATTCCTGTTGCACGAACGCGTACAGCGGCACAATGAAGAAGCCGCCAAACAGGCCCACACCGAGCAGGTCGACCAGCACCCGCAGGCCTTCGTGATGGGTCAGGAGGACCCACCAGTCCGACTGGACCGGCGCCGCCGGCACGCTGAAATAGAGATCCACGCCGAACAGGCTCAGGCCCAGCGAACCGATCGGCACGATGCCCAGCTCCACCCGATGGCCGGACAGCTTTTCGCAGAGCATGGAGCCCAGGGCGATCCCGACGATGAACACCGCCAGCAACAGGGTGACCACGGACTCGTCCCCCAACAGGACCACTTTGGCGAAATTGGGGAACTGGGTCAGGTAGGCGGCCCCCAGGAACCAGAACCAGGAAATGGCCAGCACGCTCTGGAACACCGCGTGGTTTTCCCGGGCGATGCGGATCAGCGCCCAGGTCTGGCGTAGCGGCTGCCACTTGAGAGGCATCTCCGGCACCGCCGACGGGGCCGACGGCACTTTCCGGGCCGCCAGATAGCCAAGCACTGCCATCACCAGAACACCCAGCGCCACCCAATGCTCGGCAGCGCCCAGACCCATGACGACCCCGGCCGCCAGCATGCCCAGCAGTATGGCCACGAACGTGCCCATCTCCACCAGCGCGTTGCCGCCAACCAGTTCGTCGTCCGCCAGCACCTGCGGCAGGATGGCGTACTTCACCGGTCCGAAGAAGGTGGACTGCGCGCCCATCAGGAACAGCAGCCCCAGCATCAACGCATACCAGCCCAGCCAAAGGCCAACAGCCGCGACCAGCATGATGGCGATCTCCGCCAGCTTGACCCGGCGGATCACCAACGCCTTATCGTACTTGTCCGCAATTTCGCCGGCGATGCCGGAGAACAGGACGAAGGGCAGGATAAACAGCAGGGCGGCGAGATTGACCGCCACATCGGTCGGCAACCCCAGCAGCCCCCGCGCCAACCCATAGGTGATCATGAACAGCAGGGCATTCTTGAAGAAGTTGTCGTTGAGCGCCCCCAGGAACTGCACCAGGAAAAACGGCAAATAACGCCGCTGTCCCAGTAACCGGAACTGGCTCTGGTCTGCCATCGTCGAATTCGTCCTTATTCGGTTATCGTTCTCTTTCGCCGGCCGGGAAAGTCCATTTTGTCGATCAACGGAAAAGTCTGCGCCAAGCCCCGACCCTGCGCAAGATACGGCGATACGGCTTTCATCAAAACGCCCTGATTCGGGGCAATTGCACCATCTCTGCTCACAATATCTGTCCAGTCGCACAGGATCCGGGAGATCGATCCTTATTTGACGCGCCAATAATGAAGTATGCGTCAGTTTATTAACGAAATGGCACAGGATTCGCATTCATTCCATGGCAGATCAATCACCGGTGGCTTGCGTAAAGGGGTTATGGCACCCCACCAGGGACGGTTGCGAGCGACCCGTTATCAACGCGATGGAGTGCCACTGCCGGTCCGTGTCCGGCCGGGCGGTCGTGCCCCAGCACGACACCATTCAGCCCAGACAAGAGGCCCCATGCCGAACATCGCATCTTTCAACAGAGCCCAATGTGGACGCCGCCCCCATCGGCTTGCGGACATTGAGTTCAGCTCAGCGTTCCAGCCCATCTTCAGTCCGACCCATCAACGGTTGGTGGGCTACGAGGCGCTGATGCGGGGTCGCTACGACGAACAGCCCGTGTCGCCCCCTGAGGTGTTCAAGCTGGCCGAAAAGGCCGATGCCGTGGCCTCCCTCGACCGTCAGCTGCAGTCCCTTCACCTGCGGCAGTTCGCCCGCCATGCGCCATCCACCTGGCTGTTCCTGAACATCACGCCCACCACCTGCGTGCAACCGGCGCAAGCCATGGCCCATCTCGACCGCGTCTGCCAGAGCCAGGGGCTGCACCCGGAGCAGGTGGTGCTGGAGGTGGTGGAGACGGCCACCGACGATCAGGCCCGCTTGCTGGACTTTATCCACCTGGCCCGGGAACGGGGGTTCCAGATCGCCATCGACGACTTCGGCATCGGCGATTCCAACTTCGAGCGGGTGTGGCAGCTGGAGCCGCTGATCATCAAGATCGACCGCAGCCTGCTGGTGAACGCGGAGAGCCACCTCCGGGCGCGCCAGCTTCTCAATGGTCTGGTCAGCATGATTCGGGAAAGCGGCAGCCTGGTGCTGATCGAGGGCATCGAAACGCCCGCCCAGGCGCGGATTGCCCTGGCCACCGAGGCGGATCTGTTGCAGGGGTTCCTGTTCGGCCGCCCGGAGGTGTTGGGCAAGCCAAGAAATGCGCCGGAACTGGATTTTAGCCGCCACCTGGCCAGTTATCGCCAGCACAGCCGGCGCAACAGCGACCAGCACGGCGATTATCTGCGTCAATTGCGGGCGTCACTGCTGGATGCCTGCCACGGATTGTCCCACGGCGGAGACCTGGCGGCGGCATGCGGACAACTGCTGGCCCAGGACGGCGTGCAACGCTGTTTCCTGCTGGACCAGGCGGGCATCCAGCAGGGTGGGTTGGCGAGCAAGAATCACGTCCGCCGAGACGTCTATTTCAACCCGCTCTACCAGTCCAGCGGTGCCTGCTGGTCCCATCGGGACTATTTCCGCCAGGCCCTGGAACGGCCGCACCGGATCAACGTCTGTCGCCCCTACGTGGCCCTGCCCGACGCCATACGCACCGTGACCCTATCGGCCTGCATCTCACGCGGCGGCGGCACCCAGGTGTTCTGCGTCGACATCCATCCGGACGCCCTGTTTGACGGTCAGCTGGCCTTCCCCGACAGCCTCTGACGCGCTCAGGCCTTATCCCGGCGCGGGGCTTCGGCGCCACCGGCCACCGCACCGGAGCGGCCCAGTCGGTTGAGTTCGTCCTGCAGCTCCCGATCCACCGTATTGGCGGATTTGGCGAAGCGGGCAATCAGGCTGTAGAGCACCGGGATAATGAACAGCGTCAGCGTGGTGGCGAAGATCAGGCCACCCAGCACCACCACACCGATGGCCGCCCGACTCTCGGCCCCGGCTCCGGTGGCAATCACCAGGGGAACGGCCCCGAAAATCGTGGAAATGGTCGTCATCAGCACCGGGCGGAAGCGCAGGATCGCGCCTTCCACGATGGCGTCGTGGACACTGTAGCCTTCATCCCGCAACTGGTTGGCAAATTCCACGATCAGGATGCCATTTTTCGCCATCAACCCTAATAGCATGATGATCCCGATCTGACTGTAGATGTTCAGGCTGATCCCCGAGAGGGCCAGTGCAATCAGCGCACCGGTCACGGCCAGGGGCACCGACAGCATGATGATCAGCGGATGGATCCAGCTTTCGAACTGGGCCGCCAGCACCAGGAAGACGATGACGAACGCCAGGATGAAGGTGACGTAGATCGCATTGGACGAGTCCACAAACTCCCGGCTCAGCCCCTTGTAACTGATGCGGGCTTCCGGCGGCAGGTTATTCACAGCCAGCTGGTTCATGTAGCTCAGCGCCGAGCCCAGGTCATACCCCGGTGCCAGGGAGCCGCTGATCACCACCGCCGGCAGCCGGTCGATGCGCCGCAGGTCGGGGTTGGCGCCGATCTCCTGCAGGTTCACCAGCGCGCCGAGCGGGATCAGGTCACCGCCGGCCCGGGGCCGCAGGAAGATGTTGCTCAGGTCGGTGGGCGTGGCCCGGTCGGCGTCGGCGGCCTGCAGGATCACGTCGTATTCGCGACCGCGATCCAGGTAGGTGGTCACCTGCCGCGAGGCCAGCATGGTCTGCAGGGTGGAGCCCACGTCCTGCACGGTCACGTCCAGGTCCGCCGCCCGCTCCCGGTCCAGGGTCACCCGTAGCTCCGGCCGGGTCAGTTCGAAATCCGTTTCCAGGTTCTGCAGGCTGGGATTCTCCTTGGCCCGTTCCAGGATTTCCTCGCTCCAGCGCTGCACCGTGTCGTAATCCGGCCCGCCGATGACGAACTCGATCGGCTGATTGAAGCCCCGCTGACCCAGACCGGGCGGATTCACGGCCACGGACCGCACACCGGGTACCTCTTTCAGCTTGGGTCCGATTTCAGCCGTCAGCGCCTGCTGTTTGATGTCTCGCTGATCCCAGGGGGTCAGGCCCATGATCAGGAAGGCGTTGTCCGCTTCATCGCGAAAGCCGGTGATGGACAGCAGCCGGTCCGCCGCGCCCTCGTCAATGTAGGGCAGCAGGCGCTGCTCGATCTGCTTCACCTGCTGATCGGTGTATTCCACCGTCGACCCCCGCGGCGCCTTGGTGGGCATGATGATAACGCCCCGGTCCTCGGTCGGTGCCAGCTCCTGCGGCAGGCTGGGGAAGATCACCGCCGACAGCAGGATACCCGCCAAACCCAGCCCCAGCAGCAGGCCGGGTTGGCGCAGCGAAAAGCGCAGCAGCCGTTCGTAGCCCCGGTTCAACCCGCCGAATACCTTCTCCGACGCCGCCCAGAGGCGATGCCCCTCGGCACTGACCGGGCTGTGCTTGAGCCACTTGGAACAGAGCATGGGCGTCAGGGTCAGCGCCACGATGCTGGAGACGATCACCGCGCTGGCGAGGGTAAACCCGAATTCGCTGAACAGGCGACCGATGTTGCCGCCCATGAAGGAAATGGGCACAAACACCGCCACCAGCGTCAGCGTCGTGGCGATGACCGCAAAGGCCACCTGACGGGCACCAAAATACGCAGCCAGCAGGGGCGGCTCGCCCAGATCGATACGGCGCTGGATGTTCTCCAGCATGACGATGGCATCGTCCACCACCAGGCCGATCGCCAGGATGATCGCCAGCAGCGTCAGGACGTTGATGGAAAAGCCCATGATCCCCAGCCCGATAAAGGCACCGATCACGGCGACCGGGATGGTCACCGCCGGAATCAGGGTCGCGCGCCAGGAGCGCAGGAACAGGAAGATCACCAGGATCACCAGTGCAATGGCAATGCCCAGGGTGAACATCACCTCCTTGATGGAGGCGCGGATGAAGATGGATTCGTCGTAGCTCTGGCGAATACTGACTTCCGGCGGCAGGGTCTCGCGGATTTTCTCCATCTCGGCCCGCACCCGATCCGATACGGCCACGGTATTGGCCTTGGACTGGCGGATGATGCCCATGCCGATTGCGGTGCGACCGTTGGCCCGCAGTCGGCTGGTGTCCGATTCCACGCCCATCACCACATTGGCCACCTCACCCAGGCGCAGCAGGTCGTTGCCGTCCCGGCGGATCACCATATTGCGGAATTCGCCCACCGTGGATAAACGCCCCTCGGCCCGCACGGTGAAATCCCGGGTGTTGGATTCGATCGAGCCCGCCGGCAGCTCCACGTTGTTGGCCCGCAGGGCCGCTTCCACCTCCGCCACGGTAATGTTGCGCGAAGCCAGTTTCTCCCGGTCGAGCCAGACGCGGATGGCGTAGCGGCGCTCCCCGCCGATGCGCACGTCCGCCACACCGTCGAGTACGGACAACCGGTCCACCAGCACCCGTTCGGCAAAGTCGGTAAGCTGGGCGGAGTCCCATTCGTCACTCTGCAGGGTCACCCACATCATCGGCCGGGCGTCGGAATCCGCCTTGCGGATAACCGGCGCGTGGGCCTCTTCCGGCAGTTCGTCTACCACCCGGGCCACTGCATCGCGCACGTCGTTGGCGGCGACATCGATGTCCCGCGAGGTGGTGAACTCAATGGAGGTGCGGGATTCCCCCTGCTCGGTACTGGACTCGATCGAACGGATCCCCTCAACGCCGCTGATGGCGCCCTCGATCACCTGGGTGATCTGGGTATCGACCACTTCCGCGGCAGCCCCGGTGTAGTCGGTGGAAATGGAGACTTCGGGCGGGTCGATGTCCGGATACTCGCGCACCGGCAGACCCCGCAATGCCGCCAGGCCGAAGACCAGGATCAGCAAGCTGATGACCGTCGCAAAAACCGGCCGTTTGATGGAGACGTCGGACAGGATCATGGATGGCTACTCATCCTTCCCGTCGGTCGGGCCAGTCGCCGCCGATCAGGTTGGCGCCGCCTTCCAGCACGTCCAGGGCATCGCCGCTGCTGAGCCGGTCCTGGCCGGTGATCACCACGGCGTCGTCTTCGGCCAGGCCGCTGATGACCTCGACCCGGCCCGGTGATCGGGTACCCAGATTGAGGATCTGGCGTCGCGCCGTGCCGTCCACCGCTGTAAACACATACTGGGTGTCGCCGCGGGTCATGATCGCCTGCTCGGGAATCACCAGCGCGCGCCGGGTGTCCAGCGTCAGCGACACCGCCATGAACAGGCCCGGCCGCAGCAGGCCGTCGGGGTTGCTGATCAGCGCTTTGACCGGCAGTGCGCGACTCAGCGGATTGAGGCGGGAATCCAGCTCCGCCAGGCGACCGTCGAAGGACTTGCCCTGATAGGCCGCGGTGCTGGACTGCAGGGGCTGGCCCAGACTGATCTGGCCCAGGTAACGCTCGGGAATGGAAAACGCGAGTTCCATCGGATCCACCGCATCCAGGGTCGCGATGCTGTCACCCGCTTCCAGGTAGGCGCCCACGCTGATGTTGCGCAGACCAACCACGCCGGCAAACGGCGCTTCGATGCGGTGATTCTCCAGCCGCACTTCCGCCGCCGCCTTCTGGGCTTCGGCCACGCTCAGGGCGGTGCGCAGCTCATCCACCTGGGACTGGGAGATGCTGTTGTTGGACTGCAACCGCGACGCCCGGTTGAACTTGGTGCGGGCGTCCTGCAGCTGGGCCTGGGCCACCTGCAAATCGGCCCGGGCCTGACGATCGTCCAGCTGCACCAGCAACTGCCCCTTGCGGACCGGTTTGCCCGGGTCGAAGTTCAGCTCTACGATGCGGCCACTGACCTCGGCGGTGATCATGATGTCCTCGCGGGCCTGGAGCGTGCCCACCGCCTCCACCACGTCCTGCACTTCCGCCATGCGCGGATGGACCACGTTGACCTTAGTGGCCGGCCGGGGCTGGTCCATCGCGGTTGCCGCCTTCTGTTGCTGCATCCACATGAAACCGCCGGTCGCCCCACCGGCCAGAATCAGCACCAGCAGGGCAATCGCCACCTGCTTCCCCATGGTTCTCTCCATGCCCTGATCGGGGTCGGTGCCCCGCGTTGTCGAAATCGTCGGCTACTGGTTACTTGCCGGCTCGCGGCGAATCACCAGGACCAGTTCCCCCACTTTGACGCCCCACTTACTCATCCGCGTCTGGTTGATGACGGTGTCGTCCGTCACCGCGTACATCCAGTCATCCAGGCGCACGTCGATGGTATCGTCGTCATAGGGCACCCGCAGCACGTAATTCATGTGAATCGCATTGCCCTGCCACTGCATCAGCCCCGGCTCCACCACATCGCCGGCGGTCGCTCGATAGCCACCCTCCACCGGCGTCAACGTCCAGGTGCGGGTCTGGATTTCGCCGTCATCAAACCGGAAGGTCTCATCCAGCGTGCCCACGCCCTGCCCGTTCCAGCTGGCCTGGATGTCCGCATCGAAGGTGCGGATCACTTCGCCGCCGAAATCCTTGACGATGCCTCGGGCCGACAGGGTGCCGTCGAAGAACGTGCGCGGCTCCAGGGTCGGCGTGCGATCGCTGTAATCGGTCAGGGACGGACCGGCGCAACCCGCCAGGATGACTCCCATCAAAATTACGCCGATCAGACCCGGGAGGCTACTGTGGGAACGCAACTTCCACCTACTTTGCATGATCTTCCTACCTGTTGTCGGTTAAAACGGGTTACCAGGCTCATACGCCCCGTCGCCACAGACGGACCAGCGCGCAGAAATTGTCATTCAAGGCCAAGAGATTGAGGTCAACGATTGGCCGCCATGCCCCACATGACCCGGAGGCGGCGGCTCCTGACACCCTTCCGTCATTTCAGCCAATTGGCTAATCCGACAGACCCCCAGGCGCTTTTCGTCAATGGCAGCCTCTGGCGATTGTCGTACAACGTGCAGCAACTGCCGGTCATCCTGACCGCGCCGAGCTTTCGAGCTGTACCGATTTCAGAGGTGATGCTATGCCGACGTACAAGGCGCCCCTGCGCGACATGAAGTTTCTGCTCAACGACGTGTTCGACTACCCGAAGCACTACGCGTCCCTGAAGGCGGGAGAGAACGCCACGCCGGACATTGTCGACGCCGTCCTGACCGAGTGCGGCAAGTTCTGTGAGGAAGTGCTGAGCCCGCTGTACCAGAGCGGCGACGAGGAAGGCTGCAAGCTGGAGGATGGAGACGTCACCACGCCCAGCGGCTACAAGGAGGCCTACCAGCAGTACATGATGGGCGGCTGGCAGGGTCTGTCCGCACCGGAAGAACTGGGTGGCCAGGGCCTGCCTGCTTCCATGGGCCTGCTCAAGCAGGAAATGATGGGCACCGCCAACTGGCCGTTCAGCATGTACCCGGGCCTATCTCTCGGCGCGATGAACACCATCCAGCTGCACGGCAGCGATGAGCAGAAGGCAACCTACCTGGTACCGCTGACCGAAGGCCGCTGGGGCGGCACCATGTGCCTGACAGAGCCCCAGTGCGGTACCGACCTGGGCCAGGTGAAGACCAAAGCCGAGCCCCAGGCGGACGGCTCCTACAAGGTCACCGGCACCAAGATCTTCATTTCCTCCGGCGACCACGACCTGACCGAGAATATCGTCCACGTGGTCCTCGCCCGCCTGCCGGACGCGCCGAAAGGCACCCGGGGCATTTCCCTGTTCATCGTGCCCAAGTTCCTGCCGGACGCCAGCGGCGGCGTGGGTGAGCGTAACGGCGTCACCTGCGGCAGCCTTGAGAAGAAGATGGGGATCAAGGCCTCGGCCACCTGCGTCATGAACTTCGACGACGCCAAAGGCTTCCTGATCGGTCCGGAAAACGAAGGCCTGAACTGCATGTTCACCTTCATGAACACCGCCCGCATCGGCACCGCCATCCAGGGCGTCGGTCCGGCCGAGCTGTCCTATCAATGGGCGCTTGAGTACGCCAAAGAGCGGCGCTCCATGCGCGCGTTGTCCGGCAAGAAGGAACCGGATCAGGTGGCGGACAGCCTGATCCACCATGCCGACGTGCGGCGCATGCTGCTGACCCAGAAGGCGATCGCCGAGGGCGGCCGCGCCATGCTCTATTACTCGGCGCGCCTGGCCGACCATATGGTCGAGGGTCACCTGGAAGGGGACGATAAGAAAGCAGAGACCTACGACGACAAGCTCGGCTTCCTGACCCCGATCCTCAAGGGCTTCCTGACGGAGATGGGCTACGAGGCGGCCAACCTGGGCGTGCAGGTCTTCGGTGGCCACGGTTACATTCGCGAGCACGGCATGGAGCAGATCGTGCGCGACACCAAGATCGCCACCCTCTACGAGGGCACCACCGGCATCCAGGCCCTCGACCTGCTGGGCCGCAAGGTGATGTTGATGACCCAGGGCGGGGCCGTGCGCGAGTTCACCCTGCGCATCTCCAACTTCGCGCGCAAGCACGTCACCAACAAGAAGCTGCGCCCCTACGCCTGGGAACTGCTGAAGCTGGCCGCCCAGTGGAACGTGCTGACGGTGCGTCTGATGCTCAACGCCCGCAAGGACCGTGACATGATCAGCGCCGCCGCCCACGACTTCCTGATGTTCAGCGGCTACGTCACCATGGCCTACATGTGGGCCCGCATGGCGGTCGTGGCGGCGGACAAGCTGGAGAACGGCGGCGAGGAATCCGAGGCCTTCTACGAGGCCAAGCTGGCCACCGCGGAGTTCTACTACGACCGTCTGCTGCCGCGGGCGCAGGCCCATGCCACCAGCATGCTCTCGCCCACCCGCAACCTGATGCAGCTGGATGCCGAGCACATGGCGTTTACCGACTGATTTATCGGCTCTTCAGGCCTTTTGATCCCGGCTCCGGCCGGGATTTTTCGTTGTGAAATCGAGAGGTGAAACCTGTTCCTGCGACCGCCGGCTCACTCAGCCCTTTTAGCCCACCTGCCTGGAGCGCCCTCTGCGGTGGTTCGACCGACGCACTCCGGTTATCCACAGCCAGCGTTCGCCCCCTCGAATAAAGCCAGGGTGGTCAGCCCCTCCCCACGCGCGCACCCCGTCCTTCCCTGCTATGCTCGAAAATGTGACCGGTGGTCACGATGGACATCGGCGAATCGCCATAATGATCCTGTAGTGATGTTGACGAGGGCTTTGCCACACCAGCCCCTCATACAGTGCCGAGAGGGATGGGCAGTGACCCGGCAGGCCGGCACAAGGCAAATCACAGGATCGGTTTGGCCGGTCCGTTATCGTGCATGTAGGGATACAGACCATGACCAGACTCCGCTCTGTCGCAGCCGCGTTAGTGACTCTCTGGGCAACCGTTGCCCTGATCGGCTGTGCATCCTCTCCGCCTCCATCCACCACATCCGTCACCCAGAAAAAAACCGAAGCTCATCCCGAAGGTCGGTACGAGGACCTCATCACCCTGGCCGTCACGGCCAATCAGGAATACCGGGTCACCATCGAGCGCACCCTGGCGGAAAAATTGATCGATCGGGGGTTTCAGGTCTCTCGCCTGGCCGACGACGACCTGCCCTGGGGGGATGTGGATAAGTTGACGGCAACTGTCACGGACCTGGCGTCCCGGGCGGGGGCCGACGGTATCCTGGTGACCACGTTGGTGCGCAAGGACGAAGAAAAGAACTACGTGCCGACGCAGGTGATCCAGAAACCCATGGTGGTCGGCGTCGGCGCCCATGCCCAGACTTACATGGATACTACGGTCGCACCGGGCTACTACCAGGAGCGCAAGGTCTACGTCCTGAAGACCACCCTGTTCGACGTGGACACCGGCGAACCGGTCTGGGAACTCTACTCCAACACCGTCAACCCGGGCTCGCTGCAACAGGCCGCCCGGGACTATGCCGTGGCGGTGGCGGAAGTCCTCAACCAAGATATCAGTCACAGCGAGTGAACCGATGATCAACCTGCGTAACGGCGTTCTTTCAATGCTGGTTGCCGGCACCCTGGCCGGCTGTTCCAGCCAGTCCCTGACCCTGGGCAGCAACGATCCCTGTACGGATCTGAAAGCGGTGGTGGCGGATTACTCCAGCGGCTTCTCCGATTTTCGTGGCAAAGCCAATCAATTCAACCTGCTCACGATCTATGCCGCCAAGCGGGAGCTCATCGAAGGCCATTGCGAAATCTGGGCCTGGAACCAGGCCGATGCCGCCTATGTGTGTACCGCCAACGCGCCCAACGTCGAAGTGGCCGACGCCCGCTGGGAGAAAGCCGATCGCGCGGTGAGTCAGTGCCTGGGAGACAGCTGGCAGCGCCAGGAGCAGGCACGTACCCGTGACGAAGACGCCGCCGGTCACCTGGTGCGCTACACCCGCGACGGGACGCCAGCGGTCATTTCCATCCACAGCATTGTCCGCAAAGGCGGCCCACGGGATCGCCTCTCCACCAGCCTCTACGTCGGCAGCCCCGCCCGGGTTAATGAACTGACGCAATAAGTCAGTCTCCAAACTTGGCGAAGCTTGTGGAAAAGTGAAGCAAACCCGCCCCTGGAAAGGCGTTCATAGGGTTATTCACAGGGCCAATCGACCGGTTGCGTGCCGTAACCGACACCTCAACGCACACACAAAAAAGGCACCCGAATCGCCCCGGGTGCCTTTATCAACTATAGCGCCGGCTGATCAGAGACCGTACTTGTCCTCGATGGCCTCGTACATGCCGTTCTCGTGAATCTTCTTCAGCCCTTCCTTCATCTTTTCGACGACCGCGTCCGGCGTGGATTTGTTGATCGCCAGGTACAGGTCGGTCTTGTTGAAGGAGTACACCGGCTTCAGACCTTCCACATCCTGCTGGGATGCGAAGTAGGGGCCGGCCAGGCGGTCGGCAATCCACAGGTCGATCTGGCCCAGCTCGAGGCGTTTCGGGTTCAGGTCGTCGCTGTCCAACTGGGACACGGTGTAACCACGCTTGAGCAGGTACTCGGTCATGACGTCACCCCGGTAGCCGCCGATGGTTTTGCCTTTGGCGTCTTCCAGGCTGTCCATCTTGATGTTGCTGTCGGCGCGGGCAAAGATCGTCCACAAGTTATGGGTGAGCGGTCCGACCCACTTGAACAGGGGCGCACGATCCTCGGTGTAGGTGGTGCAGAAAATACCGTGGTTCTTCTTCTCCAGGACGCGGTTATAACCATAGTCCCAGTTCCGCAGCTTCATACGGTATTTCAGATCCGTCTGGGCCATCAGGGCCTTGACCATTTCGGCACAAATACCGTCGATGTCCTCACGCTTATGCTCGAACGCACGACCCGAGGCGCTCATGTTATAGGGAGGGAAGTTCTCGGTGTAGAAATACAGCTTGTCGGGATCTGCCGCCTGGACGCCGGCGGATGACACCAGAGTCAGGGCGAACAGGCACAGGGCGAGCACGTTGCGCATCGGGGAACCTCTCCGTCGATTGTGTTTTTTGGCGAACCGCTCCCGGTCCGTCCGGATTATAAATCGGCGGAAAGTCTACCTTACTCTGGGGTTGCTCTTCGTTGGTTACGCTGTTCGTTTTTGTAAAGCAAACAGAAAATAACCCGCTGAATCAATAAGTTAATTCCGTTTCACGAATGAACCAGCAGGCAGTGCCGTCGCTACAGTCCGTACTTGTCTTCGATGGCCTGGTACATGCCGTTCTCGTGGATGGCTTTCAGGCCGTCCTGCAATTTCTGGACGACGGCATCGGAGGTGTCCGGATTCATCGCCAGGTAGAGTTCCGTCTTGTTGAAGGAATAGGCCGGAATGAGCCCCTCCACATCCTGCTGGGAGGCCACGTACGGACCCGCCAGACGGTCTCCGATCCAGACATCGATCTGCCCCAGCTCCAGGCGCTTGGGATTCAGGTCGTCGCTGTCCAGCTGCGACACTTTGAAGCCGTGCTTTTCCAGGTAGACGGTTTTGACGTCGTTGCGGTAACCGCCGATGGTCAGCCCGCGGATGTCGTCCAGACGGTTGATCTTCAGCTTCGAATTGGCCGCGGTGAAAATGGTCCACAGGTTGTTGGTCAGCGGTCCAACCCACTTGAACAGCGGCTTGCGGTCATCGGTGAGGGTGGTGCAGAACAGGCCGTGATTCTTGTGGTCGAGCACCCGCTTGTAGCCGTAGTCCCAGGTTCTCAGCTTCATGCGGTATTCCAGGTCGGTGTGCGCCATGATCGCCTTGACCATTTCGGTACACAGGCCGTCGATATGGTCCCGATCGTGTTCGAAGGCCCGTCCGGACCCGCTCATGTTGTAGGGCGGGAAATTTTCAGTGTAGAGGTACAGCTTGACCGGATCCTTGTCGGCGGCCTGCAGGCCGGCCATTGGCAGGACCAGGGAAAGCAGTAGCGAGCAGAAAGCGAGTATCTTGCCCATGACGTGGTTCTCCAGGGTGCATCACATTCACAAACGCTTTGCACAGACCAAGCCACTTTCAGTGGATTGACGTAACCCCGCCCGGCCACAGGCTTTTTCCGGACACAGGGCCGGTTACACAAGATAACATATTGAATTTATGGGCAATCCTGGTGCCACCCGAGCCATTTGGGGGCACCGGATTAGGGGTCACTTGCCGATGCAGAAGCTGCTGAAAATCTTGCCCAGCAGATCGTCCGGTGTCATGGCGCCGGTGATTTCGCCGAGCGCATCCTGGGCCTGGCGCAAATCCTCGGCCAGCAGCTCGCCGGCACCATAGCCCTCCAGTTGGGCCTGGCCCTGCTGCAGGGACGCCTGGGCCTGCTCCAGCGCCACCAGGTGACGGCGCCGGGCCAGGAAACCGCCTTCAGTGGTGGTGGCGTAGCCCATGCACGCTTTCAGGTGGTCACGCAGGGCCTCGATGCCGTCACCGGACTTGGCCGCAATCCGGACCACCGGCACCGGGCCGTTTTCATCCAGGCCCGCCGCTTCCCCGGACAGGTCCACTTTGTTGCGAATCACGGTCAGGGGTGCGCCAGTGGGTAACCTGTGGATAAAGTCGGGCCAAATGGCCTCCGGATCCACAGCATCGGTGGTGGTTGCGTCCACCATCAACAGGATACGGTCGGCCTGCTCGATCTCCTCCCAGGCGCGGGCGATGCCGATTTTCTCCACTTCGTCGGGGCTGTCCCGCAAACCCGCCGTATCGATGACGTGCAAGGGCATCCCGTCGATGTGGATATGTTCGCGCAGGACATCCCGCGTGGTGCCTTCGATGGCGGTGACGATGGCGGCTTCACGGCCGGCGAGGGTATTCAGCAGGCTGGATTTGCCGGCATTGGGGCGCCCGGCAATCACCACCCGCATACCATCCCGCAGGATCGTACCCTGCTGGGCCTCGACCAGGATGCGGTCGAGATCGTCCATGATGGTCTGCAGGTCGCCAGCCACCTTGCCGTCGGCCAGGAAATCGATCTCCTCCTCGGGGAAGTCGATCGCGGCTTCCACATAGATCCGCAGGTGGGTGAGGGCCTCGACCAGGACGTCGATCCGCTGGGAGAACGCCCCCTGCAACGATCGCATGGCGCAGCGCGCCGCCTGCTCCGAGCTGCTTTCGATCAGGTCGGCGATGGCCTCGGCCTGGGTCAGGTCCATCTTGTCGTTGAGGAAAGCCCGTTCCGAGAATTCACCCGGCCGGGCCAGCCGCGCGCCCCGCTCACAGACTTCCCGCAACAGCAGATCGAGAATAACGGTGCCCCCATGCCCCTGCAGTTCCAGCACGTCTTCACCGGTAAACGAATGCGGGTTGGGGAAAAACAGGCCGATGCCTTCGTCGATCACCTGACCGTCGCCGCCGAGAAAGGGTCCGTAGTGGGCATAGCGGGGTTTTGGATCCAGGCCCAGCAGTTGACGGGCAATGGGCCCGGCCAACGGTCCGGAGACCCGGATGATCCCCACACCGGCCCGGCCGGGTGCGGTGGCGATTGCAGCTATGGTGTCGTTTACAGTCATCGGTGCTCTTTCGGCTGGAACAGGGAAACCGTTTTCAGCATCCTAAACGAAAACAGGGCTCCGTGCGGAGCCCTGTCTCGGTTCAGTGGTGAAGGATCAGGACTTGTTGCCGATCCCTTCCGCCTGGATCTTGCGAGTGATGTAATACTGCTGGGTAATCGACAGTACGTTGTTCACCAGCCAGTACAGGACCAGACCGGCCGGGAACCACAGGAAGAAGATGGTAAAGACGAACGGCATCGCCTTCATCACCTTGGCCTGCATCGGATCCGGCGGCGTCGGGTTGAGGCTCATCTGTACGAACATGCTGATACCCATCAGGATCGGCAGCACGAAGTACGGGTCCATCACAGACAGGTCGTGGATCCACAGGAAGAACGGCGCGTGGCGCAGCTGCACACTTTCAAACAGAACCCAGTACAGCGAGATAAACACCGGCATCTGTACCAGGATCGGCAGACAGCCGCCCAACGGATTGATCTTCTCGCGTTTGTACAGCGCCATCATTTCCTGGGACATGCGCTGCCGGTCGTCGCCGTAGGTTTCCTTGAGCCGCTGCAACTGGGGACCGACCGCACGCATGCGCGCCATGGACCGGTAGCTGGTGGCAGACAGCTTGAAGAACAACGCCTTGACGGTGCAGGTCAGCAGGATGATCGCAATACCCCAGTTGCCGAAGATGCTGTGGAACCAGTTCAGAACGACGAACAGCGGTGTGGCGATGAAGAACAGCCAGCCGAAGTCGACCGTGCGGTCCAGGTTCGGGGCCACGTTTTCCAGGCGATCGATGATCTTGGGGCCGACGTAGGCGCGCGCTCCGATTTTTGCCTGCTCGCCCGGAGCGACCGTTGTGGCGCTGCTGACAAAGCCCATCACATTCAGGTTGTTACGCTGAGTGGTCTGGTACTTGTGCTTGGTGTCCGGATCCGGAATCCAAGCGCTGAGGAAGTAATGCTGCAGGAAAGCGACCCAGCCGCCTTCCGCGGTCTGGCTGATGGGCGTCTCCTTGAGATCGTCCAGGCTGTACTTCTCGTAAGGGTCTTCGTTAGAGCTCAGCACCATACCCAGGAACGAGCGGATGCCAACGCTCTTCTGAGCCGTGGGATCCGGGCTGCTGTCCCGCACGATCTTGCCGGCAAAGTTCGCCTGCCAGGGCTTGTCGGACTGGTTGTCGACCAGGTACCGGACGTCGATCTCATAGCTGTCGCGCTTCAGGGTGTAGCGCTTGGTGATCTTGACGCCTTTGTCGCCGCTGTAGGTCAGGTCAACGGTGAGGGTGTCCGTCCCGTCGGCCAGCGTGTATTGGGTCTGCGCGGCCGAGTAGGTGGGTACCGACCCGTTGCTGGGGGAATCAATCCCGTCGCGACCAATCAGGCTGCTTTCCATCACATAGGTGCGGGTCGCGTTGTTCTGCAGCAGCTCCAGGGGATTGGGCTTGTCCAGGGATTCCTTGTACTTGAGCAGGGACGCACGGGTGATGTTACCGCCCTGGAGGTTGATGCTCAGATCCAGGACATCGGTCCGGATATCGATCTTCTGGCCGTTATCGGCGGCCTTGACGGCGGAGCCTTCAACCTGGGTCTGGCCCTGATCTTCAGGGGTGGCGAACTCGTTGTCCGCTGCCTGGCTGTTGGCCTGCTGCTGCCCGGAATCCGAGGACAGCGAGGGGGTCGACCCGTCGGTCGCCTGTTGGCTTTGTGCCACCGGCTCAGTGGGCGTCTGGTGATAATCTTCGTTCCAGGCGAGCACCATCATGTAACTGACAATGGCAAGGCCTACCCAGAGGATCGTGCGCTGAATATCCATAGGTTAATGTGTCGGCTGTTTTGTTTGGTAAGAACAATGTGTGTGGTGCTCGTCCTGGCCGTGATCGTGGCCGCACACCGACGGTACCGGATCATATCCTCCCTCGGTCCACGGATGACAGCGCAAGAGCCGTCGAATCGTCAGGTAGCCGCCGCGCAGAATACCATGTCTTTCAATCGCTTCCAGTGCGTAAGCGGAGCAGGTGGGGTAGTGGCGGCAGTGTGATGCCATAAGGGGACTGATGGCATACCGGTAGAGCCGGACCGGGAGGAGGACGAGCTGTCGTATCATGAGATCCGGTACCCCTGGTCAGCCGGAGGCAGTATCCGCTCGTTGGGCCTTGCGCCGCAAGCGCTGCCACAGCTCATTGAGAATTCGATGAGTGGCCGGGTTGTCGAGTTCAGCCAATCCCTGCCGCCCGAGGACCACGATGTCCATGGCGGGCAAATCCGTTTGCTGGCGAAACGTTTCGCGCACCAGCCGCTTGATGCGGTTGCGCTGGACGGCCAGCTTCAGGTTTTTCTTGGAAAAAATCAAACCAATCCTGGCGTGCCCGAGAGTGTTGGGCGTCGCCAGGATCAGGAAATGCCGGTGAGGCACTCGGACAGTGACCTGACTGAACACCCCGCTGTAATCACGGGGTTTGAGCAGACGGTCCTGCTTGGTAAATCGCCGGTCCGGCATCGGTACCTGTCAGTCTGAATCAGGCAGACAGGCGGGCACGACCTTTCGCACGACGACGGGCAATAACCTTGCGGCCGTTGGCAGTGGCCATACGGGCACGGAAGCCGTGAACGCGCTTACGCTTCAGGACGCTGGGTTGAAACGTTCTTTTCATGATGTCGATCTCACACTGGTGATGTATGTAAAACGGAATCCGGGTTCTGGCTGCCAATTACCGGTGGCCAGCACCGGTTCCGGGAATCGTTCGATCCCTGGAAACCTGTCAAAAAATGAACAGCCAAAATAGGAGCGGGATTTTAGACAAATGGGTCCGGGAATTCAATCGTTATGGTTCCAGGATGCGGGATTTACTGAGCTGGGTCTCGAGGAGACGGTTAAGCGGAGAGATTCCGGTGTGATCACAGGCGTCACCAACAATAACTTCATAAAGTCTTTTCCTTATTTAAAAGAATTTAAGACAGTTACTGTTACTGTTAGTCACCCGCTTTTCTGTGGAAAACCAATAAATATCCTTTTACATCAGTCAACTGTCAGCTTTAGAAGCCTGGGTGTAACCCACCCTGAGCTCTGGGGAAAACCGGTCGTTGAAATGGGGATAAGTAGTGGTTGCTCTCCGGCATGGAGTTGTTCATGGATTCGGACTCAGGTTACTCACAGCGTTGTTGACGGGATAACCACAGACTCTTGTGGAAAACTTTTTTTAGGGAATTTCTGTACACAAGCCAGTGTGTAAGTTGTTAGTTTGTTGATATTTAAATTAAAAGATATTCACAGGGTGTTTATGGCCTGGTTGGAAGGTCTTTTTTTGGTGGCCTTCAGCGCGTAAAATGAGCGGCTATTCAGGCTTTCCATACGCGTCCATTGCTGTTGCCTCTGGATAACTCGCGCTCGTGCGATGTTGTCAGGGATCGTTTTGTGCATAACAAGATGCTCCAGGTTCCGTCCGGCAACGTGATGACGCGATAAGAAGAAAGCGGTCCGTTTTTTTATCGTCCTTGAATCAGGGATTGGATACGCATTGGAGGCAGGCTTTCGTGCCGCAGAGTATCTGGCATCAGTGTCTTGACGTGCTGAGGGACGAGTTTCCCGCACAACAGTTCAATACCTGGCTTCGTCCCCTGCAGTCTGATCACCGGGAGGACCAGCTGTTGCTGTTCGCCCCAAACCGGTTCGTGATGGACTGGGTCAATGAGAAGTACCTGCGTCGGATCGAGGAGGTGCTCAAGGACCTGCAGGGCGGTCAGGCGCCACGTATCAATATGAAGGTGGGTTCGGCGCCGGTACAGAGTGAACCGGTCAAGCGAGCCGCTTCTCCGCCACCTGTTAACGGTCACGACGAGAATGCCGGTCCGGTCAGTGAAGAAGAGAAAGGTGTCGCGGCGACCGTGGTGGATCGTCCGTCGCTGTCGTCGCCGGCCAGCAACAGGACCAGACCGGCCGCCGCGCCAACCCCGACACCGGCCGCCCCCGAACGTCGCCGGGTGCAGGTCGAAGGCGATATCAAGCACCAGAGCTTCCTGAACGAGAGCTTCACCTTCGAGACGTTTGTCGAGGGTAAGTCCAACCAGCTGGCGCGGGCGGCGTCGATGCAGGTGGCGGAGAACCCCGGTGGTGCCTACAACCCGCTGTTTCTTTATGGTGGCGTGGGCCTCGGTAAAACCCACCTGATGCATGCGGTGGGGAACGAGATCGTGCGTCGTAACCCGCGGGCCAAGGTGGCTTACCTGCGTTCCGAGCGGTTTGTGGCCGATATGGTCAAGGCGCTTCAGCTGAACGCCATCAATGAGTTCAAGCGCTACTACCGGTCGGTGGATGCGCTGCTGATCGACGATATCCAGTTCTTTGCCCGCAAGGAGCGGTCCCAGGAGGAGTTTTTCCACACCTTTAACGCGCTGCTTGAAGGCGGGCAACAGGTCATCGTCACCTGTGACCGGTTCCCCAAGGAAATTTCCGATATGGAGGAACGGCTCAAGTCGCGGTTTGGCTGGGGCCTGACGGTGATGGTCGAGCCGCCGGAGCTGGAAACCCGGGTGGCGATCCTGATGAAAAAGGCGGAACAGGCGAACGTTCGCCTCAGTAGCGAAGCCGCCTTCTTTATTGCGCAGAAAATTCGATCAAACGTGCGGGAGCTTGAAGGGGCGTTGCGTTTGGTGATAGCGAATGCTCACTTCACCGGGCAGGAGATCACCCCGCCGTTTATTCGCGAAAGCCTGAAGGACCTGTTGGCACTGCATGAGAAGCAGGTCAGCATCGACAATATTCAGCGCACCGTGGCAGAGTACTACAAGATCAAGGTGGCAGATCTCCTGTCCAAGCGGCGCACCCGCTCGGTCACCCGTCCCCGTCAGGTGGCGATGTCCCTGGCCAAGGAACTGACCAACCACAGCCTGCCGGAAATCGGCGATGCCTTTGGCGGGCGCGATCACACCACGGTACTGCATGCCTGCAAGAAGATCGTTGAATTGCAGGAATCGGACGCCAATATCCGGGAAGACTACCAGAATTTCATGCGGTTACTGACAACCTGATCCCATTGCGTATCCTATAACTCTCAACCGACAAGCAGAATCCGAGTGCCATGAAACTGACGATCAGCCGAGAATCCCTTCTTACCCCGCTGCAATCCATTGCCGGCGTGGTGGAACGCAAACAGACAATGCCGGTCCTGTCCAACGTGCTGCTGGTAGCCGAGGACAACACGCTGACCCTGACCGGTACCAACATGGAAGTGGAGCTGGTTGCGCGGATTACGCCCGTGCATGTGGATCAGCCGGGGCGTATCACCGTACCCGCCCGCAAGCTCTCGGACATCTGCCGGGCATTGGGTGACGAAGCCCCGATCGAGCTGAACCTGGAAGGGGATCGGCTGCACCTGCGCGCCGGGGCCAGTCACTTCACCCTGTCCACCTTGCCGGCCGAGCACTTCCCCAACGTGGAAGACGATGAGGAAAGCTTCCGGCTGGAGTTGGCCCAGGCGGATCTGCGCAACATGCTGGACGCTACCGCGTTCGCCATGGCTCAGCAGGATGTGCGCTACTACCTCAATGGCCTGCTGCTGGAGGTGGATCCGGAGCACCTGCGGGCGGTGGCGACGGACGGGCACCGTCTGGCGCTGTCCGGGCTGGGTGTGGCCACCGGCATCAGCGAGCCGCGGCAGGTGATCGTGCCGCGCAAGGGCGTACTGGAACTGGCACGACTGCTGGACGATGTGCAGACGCCGGTAGCGCTGGTCTTCGGTGACAATCACCTGCGGGCGACGGTTGGCGCTTACACCTTTACCTCCAAGCTGATCGAAGGCAAGTTCCCGGACTACAATCGCGTGATTCCGCGGGGCGGCGACAAGACCGTCATGGCCGATCGCACCACTCTGAAGAATACGCTGCAGCGGGCCGGTATCCTGTCTCACGAGAACATTCGCGGTATCCGGCTGAGTCTGGCCCCGGGTGAACTGCAGATCTTCGCCAATAACCCGGACCAGGAACAGGCCGAAGACGCCATGTCGGTGGACTACCAGGGTGAAGGTTTGCAGATCGGCTTTAATGTCGGCTACCTGGTGGACGTTCTGAACGCACTGGACGAAGAGCAGGTCAAGATCACCCTTTCCAATCCCAACAGCAGTGCCCTGATCGAGGCCCAAAATGACCCCAGCTGTCTGTATGTGGTCATGCCCATGAGGCTGTAAAGTAGAGGCTGGGCACACCGGGGGATTGCAGCCGCGATCCCCTTAGCTTATTAAAGGAGGCAGTCTGCTATGGTGGTGAACGGCATCAAGGGTGCGCTGCGCATCGGTCAGACGCTGACGGTGCTGAGTCGCACAGGCATTAACTGGTTGCGAGGGGATCGACCGCCTACGCCTCGCCTGCTGCGCCAGACGTTCGAGAATCTGGGCGCCACCTACATCAAGCTCGGCCAGTTCATCGCCAGCTCCCCCACCTTCTTTCCTGCCAGCTATGTGGAAGAGTTCCAGCAGTGTCTGGATCGCACACCGGCCCTTCCCTTCAGCGTGATGCGCCGGATCCTGCAAGACGAACTCAAGGTGCCTCTGGAATCCATCTATGCCGAGATCGGCCCTGTGCCGCTGGCGTCGGCGTCCATAGCCCAGGTGCATGCGGCGACGCTCGTTTCCGGTGAGCAGGTGGTGATCAAGATCCAGAAACCGGGTGTGGAAAACATCCTGCTGACGGATCTCAACTTCCTCTACGCGTCGGCGCGGATCCTGGAAACCATTGCGCCGAAGCTGTCCTGGACGTCCCTGTCCGGGATCGTTGAAGAAATCCAGCGCACCATGATGGAGGAATGCGACTTCATCAAGGAAGCCAACAACCTCAAGACGTTCCGTCAGTTTCTGTTGGACACCCACAATACCGATGCGACGGTACCCCAAGTTTATGAACAGTGGAGTACTCGCCGGGTCCTGACCATGGAGCGTTTCTACGGCGTGCCGCTGACGGACCTGGAAACCATCCGTACCGTGACATCGGATCCGGAACGCACATTGATCACGGCAATGAACACCTGGTTCTCCAGCCTGACCCAGTGCGAGTTCTTCCACGCGGATGTGCACGCTGGCAACCTGATGGTCCTGAAAGACGGACGTGTCGGTTTTATTGATTTCGGTATCGTCGGGCGCATTCGTCCGGATACCTGGCAGGCGGTGTCTGATTTCATATCGGCGGTCATGGTGGGACAGTTTGAAGGGATGGCCGATGCCATGGTGCGAATCGGCGTCACTCACGAAACCATCGATGTGAATCAGCTGGCCGACGATCTGCGCCGGTTGTACAACCAGATGGACCGGATGGTGCCGGATACGCCGTACGCGGCTGAAGAAGCCGAGGACGAAGTGAATAACATCCTGATGGACATGGTGAAGATCGGCGAATCCCACGGTCTTCATTTCCCGCGGGAATTTGCACTGCTGATCAAGCAGTTCCTCTATTTTGATCGCTACGTTCATATCCTGGCGCCCGAGATGGATATGTTTATGGACGAACGACTGAATATGTTGCATTGACGTCGGTGCCCCGAACTCCAGAGGTACACAATCTGGATTGATTGATTAAAAGGTTCCACGTGGAACCTTTTTTTATGGGGTGAAGAACAGCTGGTGATGGTCAGGCAGCAGCCGAGCTCTCCCCGTGTTTCTTCGGCTTGCTGTCGGTGGGTTCTCTTAACCGAGGCGATGCTGCTGCCAAATCCAAACGCATGCGAGAGGTCGTCGTATTCGAAGGCAGTGTTGGTGGGGAGATCGTTAGGGATTCGGACTCGCGTTCAGTTCAGTTGTTTGATGTTGATTGTGAGGGCAATCCAACCTCTATGCGTGAGGCCTTGGAGATAGATTGCCAAGGCAAGCACGTCGATCCGACCTCCCTTAGTAGGTTTGGTGGCGGGCGCCGAGTTAACGCCCTGCCCCCCTGCCCCCCTGCCCTAAGCGGGCCGTAACCGGTAGACTACTCTTCTGTCTGGCTCATTGATCAGTTGGCCGATCTTCTGAATGTGTTGATCCTGAATGTCCTTGATCGGTGTTGCTCGGTCGTCTGGATGGCATGATGACAACGGCTAAAACGGTCTACGGTTTCAGCGCAAGGATCGGACTCGCCGATTTATGAATGGCTCAGCCGGACACTTATCTCATCCTCAACGGATCCCTGTGGTGCATGGCGCTTCTTAAATTACAAACCCAGCAATTCCGAAACCTCGCGCCCGTCGCCCTGTCCTTTTCCCCGTCCGTCAACTTGATTTACGGCGCCAACGGCAGCGGTAAGAGCAGTCTTTTGGAGGCGATCGCGTACCTCGGCTTAGGCCGATCGTTTCGGGTGAACCGGCACGAGGCCGTTGTACACCATGGATCGGAGAGCTTGACCGTATTCGGGGAAATTCTCGAAACGCCGACCAGTACGTTGCCTGGGGGCTCGTCGGACATCCACCGGATTGGTCTGTCCCGGGATCTGACCACCAAGGAGACCCGGCTTAAGGTCGATGGAGAGAGGGTGAGGAATCTATCCGCCATTGCCCGTCACCTCCCGGTATCGGTGATCGATCCGGGCACATTTGACATTGTGACCGGCGGACCCGGTAAGCGGCGCCAGTTTTTGGACTGGTCGGTGTTCCACGTGGAACATGGCTTTGCGTCGCTGTGGCAGCAGTTCCAGAGAGCGGTTTCCCATCGGAATAAAATTCTCAGAAATGGTAGAATTGACGAATCGCTGCTCAGGATCTGGGACAGCCAATACGTTGCGTTGGCGAACCAGGTGACTGAAGCCCGGCGCCGAGTGTTTGAGCAGTTCCAGCCATTGCTGCAAGCGGTCATCAGCGATGTGGAGGTGGCCTGGAGCGACGAGCTCAAGTTTGAGTTTTTCCCCGGTTGGGACCGGAAGGCGGATCTCGCGGAAGTGCTGATCAACCATCGCGAGCAGGAAGCCAAGATGGGCCATACCCTGTACGGGCCAAACCGGGCGGATGTGCGAGTGAAGTTTCAGGGCCGCCCGGTGGCGGAAACCCTGTCTCGAGGCCAGCAAAAAACCCTGGTTATTTTGATGAAGATCGCGCAGGGCCAGCTCCTTAGAGAGCACGCCCGGCAGTGCACTTTTTTACTGGACGATATCAACGCGGAGCTCGACGAGGCCCATCGACAGATGCTGGCCGGCAAGCTCCGCGACCTCGGCAGCCAGGTGTTCATCACCTCGATCGAGCCGCCCCGCCCGGATTTACTGTGGCGGGATCCCATGCCCGATTTCAAAGTGTTCCACGTGGAACATGGCGACTTTACGGAAGAATAAGATCTGCGCTTTAGGAGCGTCCGAATGACTACGTCGACTTATAATTCCTCCAGCATCAAGGTCCTCAAAGGGCTGGATGCCGTCCGCAAGCGTCCCGGTATGTACATCGGCGACACGGACGACGGCACGGGCCTGCATCACATGGTCTTCGAGATCGTGGATAACTCCATCGATGAGGCCCTGGCCGGTTTCTGCAGTGAAATCGGTATTGTCATCCACGCCGACGAGTCCGTGACCGTCCGGGATAACGGCCGGGGTATCCCGGTCGACATGCACGAGGAAGAAGGGGTATCTGCCGCCGAGGTCATCATGACCGTCCTTCACGCCGGCGGTAAGTTCGACGACAACACCTACAAGGTCTCCGGTGGTCTTCACGGCGTCGGGGTTTCTGTGGTTAACGCCCTCTCCTCCCAGCTGCGCCTGACGATCCGTCGGGACGGTACCGTCTGGGAGCAGACCTACCATGACGGCGTCCCCGACGCGCCGCTGTCAGCCAAGGGCGAAACCGACAAGAGCGGCACCGAGGTCCATTTCATCCCCTCGCCCGAGACCTTTACCAACATCGTTTTCCATTACGATATCCTGGCCAAGCGCCTGCGCGAGCTGGCCTTCCTGAACAGCGGCGTCCGTATCCGCCTGCAGGACGAGCGTACCGGCAAGGAAGACCTGTTCGAATACGAGGGTGGTCTGCGGGCCTTTGTGGAGCATCTGAACAACAACAAGACCCCGATCAACCGGGTCTTCCATTTCCTCCACGAGCGTGAAGACGGCATCGCGGTGGAAGTGGCGATGCAGTGGAACGACGCCTTCCAGGAAAACATCTTCTGCTTCACCAACAACATTCCCCAGCGCGATGGCGGTACCCACCTGGCGGGCTTCCGCGCCGCGCTGACCCGCTCCCTGAACAACTACATCGAGCAGGAAGGCCTGGGTAAGAAAGCCAAGGTCTCCACCTCCGGCGACGACGCCCGTGAAGGCCTGACGGCGATTATTTCGGTGAAGGTGCCGGATCCCAAATTCTCCTCCCAGACCAAAGACAAGCTGGTTTCCTCCGAAGTGAAGACCGCGGTGGAACAGGAGATGTACCAGAATCTGGCAGCGTATCTGGTCGAGCAGCCCAACGAAGCCAAGATGATCGTCAATAAGATGCTCGAAGCGGCCCGGGCCCGTGAAGCCGCGCGCAAGGCGCGGGAAATGACCCGCCGCAAAGGCGCGTTGGATATCGCTGGCCTGCCGGGCAAACTGGCGGACTGCCAGGAAAAGGACCCTGCCCTGTCTGAACTCTACATTGTGGAGGGTGATTCTGCGGGTGGCAGCGCCAAGCAGGGTCGCGACCGGAAGACCCAGGCCATCCTGCCGCTGAAAGGTAAGATCCTGAACGTGGAGAAAGCCCGTTTCGACAAGATGCTGTCCTCAGCCGAAGTCGGCACGCTGATCACCGCGCTGGGCTGTGGTATCGGTCGCGAGGAGTTCGATCCGGACAAGCTGCGCTATCACTCGATCATCATCATGACGGACGCCGACGTTGACGGCTCGCACATCCGCACGCTGCTGCTGACCTTCCTGTTCCGTCAGATGCGGGAAATCATCGAGCGTGGCCACGTCTTCATCGCCATGCCGCCACTGTACAAGATCAAACGGGGCAAACAGGAGCAGTACATCAAGGACGAGAAGGCGAAGGAAGCCTACCTCACGCAGACCGCTCTGGAAGGCGCCCAGTTCTATGTGAACCCGGATGCGCCGCCGATAGCCGAGTCCGCGCTCGAATCCCTGGTCAAGGAATACCAGACCGTGATGACCATGGTCGACCGTCTGGCCCGCGCCTACCCGGCCAAGGTTCTGGAGCAGATGATCTACAACAGCACCCTGACAGCCGACGACCTGCACAGCCAGGACGCGGTCACCCAATGGGTCGGTCGCCTGGGCGCGAGCCTGGAGCTGGATACCCGCACCGGCACCAAGTACGTGTTCTCCGTGCATGAGGACACCGAGCGCAAACTGTTCCTGCCCAAGGTGGATGTGTACGTCCACGGCATTCCTCAAAGCCACGTGTTCAATCACGAGTTCTTTGAGTCGGCCTCCTACGCGGCGATTGCCAAGCTGGGCGAGAAGCTGGACGGTCTGATTGAGGATGGGGCCTACATCCAGCGGGGTGAGCGCAAACAGGCGGTGTTGAGCTTCGAAGGCGGCCTGCAGTGGCTGATGAAGGAAGCGCAGCGGGGCCTGAGCATCCAGCGCTATAAGGGACTGGGCGAGATGAACCCGGAACAGCTGTGGGAAACCACCATGGATCCGGAAACCCGTCGGATGATGAAGGTCACCATTGAGGACGCCATCGCGGCAGACCAGATCTTCACGACCCTGATGGGCGACGAAGTGGAACCGCGTCGCGATTTCATCCAGACCAACGCCCTGGCGGTGACCAACCTCGACGTCTGATTCGTCACCGCGCCACGCGGACCTGCTTTTCGGTCCCATAAAAAAGCCCGGGTTGTCCCGGGCTTTTTTGTGTCTGGCGATCGGTCTGGGCTGCTGCCACTCACCCGATCACTGTGGGGCTACTGGCGGTTTTTCGATTCCTTTTCCTCATGGGCCGCCACCAGCGCCGGTGACAGCACCTCGTCCAGCTTGAATCCCGTAAGATTGCGGATCACTCGCCAGAGGTAATAGAAGATGGCGATCATCATCAGCATGGAGGGGATGGCGATCATCGGATAGCTGACCAGCGTCATCTGGCCCAGCTCTTCGTTGAAGGCGGGGGTGCCGGACGGACTGGTGACGATCCATTTGGCCAGTACGTAGTTCATGATCGAGGAAAACAGGAACGTGCCGGCAAAGTAGTAGCTGGCCCGCATCAGTCGGGATTCGAAGACGCCTTCGTTGCCCTTCTCCACCAGGGCATCGTGGATCTTGTCCACATCCAGGACGGTGCGGTTATAGAGCAGGGTGCGAACCAGGGGGTAGCGTGTCTTGGTGGATATCAGTACCGCCAGGCCGATGATCAGAGGCACAGCAGCTTCCTTGATGGCGAGCCACTGGGCATCCAGGTGCAGCAGACCGATACCACCGGTCAGCAGGATGCTGATCAAACCCAGCACCGCGATAAAGTTCTTCTTGCCGAACCGGATCAGTTCATACAACCCCCAACCCAGTGGAAACGCCAGCGCGACCAGGAGTGCGTTGGCGGATCCCAGATCCTGCTCACCGCTGAACTTCATCAGGATGACGGAGGGAATGACAATACTGATCAGCAGGTCGGCCCAGGGGCGCTGTTGTTGCTGGGGCGCTGGTGCGGCGGTCGACGTGGACTTCTGGTTCATAGTGCTTCGGGCCTGATTTCTGGAAGGGAATCGACAGGTCGTTGGAACCCGGTTTGGCTATAAGCAGTATAACGAAGAATGGCCCGAGAGGCGCACGCATGCAAGCCGTAAGGTGATACGGGTGAGGTTATCGTATGAACGAGCTAACTGATTGATCAGGAAGGGAAAAGCGGGAAAATGGTCGGCGTGGCAGGACTTGAACCTGCGACCCCTTCGTCCCGAACGAAGTGCGCTACCAGACTGCGCCACACGCCGAATTTGGGCGGTATTATACTGATGATTCGGAGGATTGCCAGCCCCCTGGGATGACTTTTCGTCTTTCGGTTTCCCGAAGGTCAGTGACCCGCCCCTTCCAGGAAATGATCCACAAACGCGGACAGATTCTTCCAGACCGTTACCGGCCCCAGAGGCGCCGTCTGGAGCTCTTTTTCGGTACGCCGCCCGTTACCCGTACGAACCAGCGCCGCAGCCTGACAACCGGCTGCCAGGCCCGCCTCCAGGTCCTTGCGGCTGTCCCCGACCATGATGGCGTCGTGAAGGTCGGCCAGGCCCAGTTGATCGCGGATATCCTCCAGCAGACCGGTACGGGGTTTGCGGCAGCGGCAGTCTTCGTCGGGGTGATGGGGGCAGTAGACGATGCAGTCCACCCGGCCCCCGAGCGCTTCCACCAACCGTTCCAGCTGTGCGTGCATGGCCTCGAGAATGAGGTGATCGTAGAAACCCCGGGCGATGCCGGACTGGTTGGTGGCCACCGCCACCTGATGCCCTGCCCGGGTCAGTCGCGCGATGGCGTCGATACTGCTGGCAATGGGCAACCACTCCTCGACCGAGCAGATGTATTCTCCGTGGTAACGGTTTATTACACCGTCACGGTCGAGGATGATCAGCACCGTGCGTGCCTAGCCTGTGGGCAGCAATGAAATGTCCGCCACCTGCAGGAACAGGTTGCGCAGACGGTTGAGCAGCGCCAGGCGGTTGTTGCGGATGGCGGTATCGTCGGCCATGACCATCACGTCGTCGAAGAAGCGGTCGACGGTTTCCCGCAGGTCCGCCAGGGACGTAAGCGCCGCGCCGTAGTCACCGCGGGCAAACAGCGGCGTGACCTTGTCCGCCTGGGCGTCAACGGCCTCGGCCAGGGCTTTTTCCGCAGCGTCCTGCAGCAGGCTGCTGTCCACCTGCTCGGAGATGCCTTCACCACCCTGCTTCACCAGGATGTTGGACACCCGCTTGTTGGCGGCAGCCAGGGCCTGGGCGGCCGGCAACTGACGGAAGGCTTCTACCGCGCGGATACGCTGTTCAAAGTCCAGTGGCCGGGTCGGGCGACGGGCATGCACAGCCAGGTAGACTTCGGCCCCGATGCCCTGCTCTTCGTAATGCGCGCGGAACCGGTCGAGCATGTAATCCACCACCGGCGTGACCGGATCGGCCACGGTCAGGCTGGTGAAGTTCGCGGCGGCCCACTCGCAGCAGGTCTGCAGGTCCAGCGGCAGTTCCCGCTCGACAATGATGCGCAGCACACCCAGGGCTGAACGGCGCAGGCCGAACGGATCACGCGTGCCTGAGGGCGGCTGGTCGATGCCGAACAGACCCACCAGGGAATCCAGACGATCCGCCAGGGCCACGGCACAGCCGGTCAGCGTCTGCGGCAGGTCGTCGCCGGCGAAGCGCGGCATGTACTGCTCGTTCAGGGCGGCGGCGACATCGCCCGGTTCGCCGTCGTTGCGAGCGTAGTACTCACCCATGATGCCCTGCAGGTCGGTGAACTCAAGCACCATCTCGCTGACCAGGTCGGTCTTGGCCAGCATGGCGGCGCGTTCGGCGTTCTCCGGTTTGCCGTCGATGGCTTCGGCAATCTTTTTGGCCAGCGCCGCCACCCGCACGGACTTGTCGTGCAGACTGCCCAGTTTTTCCTGGAACACGATTGGCTTGAGCGCGTCGATGCGGCTTTCCAGCGTGTGCTTGCGGTCGGTGTCGTAGAAGAAGGCGGCGTCCGCCAGGCGCGGCCGGATCACCTTCTCGTTACCGGAGACGACCTGCGACGGATCCTTGCTCTCCAGATTGGCCACGGTAATGAACAGCGGCAGCATGCGGCCGTCCTTGTTGACCACGTGGAAATACTTCTGGTGTTCCTTCATGGAGGAAATCAGCGCCTCGGCGGGCACATCCAGGAAGCGTTCCTCAAAATGGCCCAGCAACGGGACCGGCCATTCGTTGAGGGCGGTGACCTCGTCCAGCAGATCGTCGTCGATCACGGCCTGGGCGTCGCCCTGCTCACGGGCCAGGGCTTCGACGCCGGCGCGGATCTTGTCACGGCGCTCTTCGAAGCTGGCCAGCACGTAGCCTTCCTCACACAGGACCACCTCGTAGGCGTCCGGTGTAGGAATGATCAGCTCTTTCGGGCAGTGGAAACGGTGCCCGCGGGTTTCGTTGCCGGTGGGCAGACCCATGATGTTGGCGTCGATGATCTTGTTGCCCAGCAGCAGTACGATCCAGTGTACCGGGCGCACGAATTCCGCCTTGTGGGCACCCCAGCGCATCCGCTTGGGAATGGGCAGGCCGGCCAGCGATTGCTCCACCAACTCCGGGATCAGCTCGGCGGTAGCACGGCCCTGTTCAACCGTACGATACACCACCCAGGCACCCTTCTCGGTTTCCAGCCTGTCCAACTGGTCCGGGGTGACGCCTGCGGAGTTGGCAAAACCGGTGAGCGCACGGGTCGGGTTGCCGGCGTCGTCAAAAGCGGCCTTGACGGCAGGACCGCGTTTTTCCACCGCTTTGTCCGGCTGCGCATCGGCCAGCCCGTGGACGCGAATGGCCAGGCGCCGGGGAGCGGCAAACGACTCCACCTTGCCGTAGCTCAGGCCGGCATCATCCAGCCCCTTGCAGAAGCCGGACGTGAACGCGTCGGACAGTGTCTTGAGGGCCTTGGGCGGCAGCTCCTCGGTGCCGATTTCGACCAGAAAATCCTGTTTTGCCATGATCATGCGTCCCCTTTTTCCGCGTTGCCCAGCATTTCGTTACGCAGCGATTCCGGTGCCATGGGGAAGCCCAGGGCCTGGCGGCTGTCGAAATAGGCCTTGGCCACGGCCCGGGCCAGGGTCCGGACGCGAAGGATGTAGCGCTGGCGCTCGGTAACGGAAATTGCGTGACGGGCATCCAGCAGGTTAAACGTGTGCGAGGCCTTGAGGACCTGCTCGTAGGCCGGCAGGGCCAGACCCACTTCAATCAGTCGCTGGCTCTCACGCTCGTGGACGTCGAAGCAGTGGAACAGGAACTCGGTATCGGCGTGCTCGAAGTTGTAGGTGGACATCTCCACCTCGTTCTGGTGGAACACGTCGCCGTAGGTGACGACGCCATCCGGGCCGTTGGTCCAGACCAGGTCGTAGACGCTGTCCACGCCCTGCAGGTACATGGCGATGCGTTCCAGACCGTAAGTCAGCTCACCGGTGACCGGATAGCATTCCAGGCCACCCACCTGCTGGAAGTAGGTGAACTGGGTCACTTCCATGCCATTGAGCCAGATTTCCCAACCCAGGCCCCAGGCACCCAGCGTCGGCGATTCCCAGTTGTCTTCAACGAAACGGATATCGTGGACCAGCGGATCCAGGCCCAAGGCCCGCAGGGAATCGAGGTAGAGTTCCTGGATGTTGTCCGGCGATGGTTTGAGCACCACCTGGAACTGGTAGTAATGCTGCAGGCGGTTGGGGTTTTCGCCGTAACGGCCATCGGTGGGGCGTCGGCTGGGCTGTACGTAAGCCGCGTTCCAGGTTTCGGGGCCGATTGCCCGCAGGAAGGTGGACGGGTGGAAAGTACCGGCCCCGACTTCCATATCCAGCGGCTGCTGAACGACACAGCCGTGCCGTGCCCAGAATTGCTGCAGGGCCAGGATAAGGCCCTGGAAAGTCTTGATGTCCGTGTTTGCCATTTCAGTCACGACAATTGCCTGTTGATCCGTTTGGGTGTGGCGCCACTGCGTTCGAAAAATGGGGTTTTCCGGTGGGGAAACAACCCGGGCTGGCGCACGAAGACCGGCATTATACGCTTCTCGTCACGCTATTTCGAAACCTGTTCGCGGATTGTACAAATTACTGACAGGTGCCTGGTGCGGCGGCCTAGCGACGCCAAAACGCGGGAGTAAACAACACCAGCAAGGTGAACACTTCGAGGCGCCCCAAAAGCATGGCGAAGCACAGCACCCACTTGGCCACATCGTTGAGGGTGCCGTAATGGTAGGTGACCTCGCCCAGTCCGGGGCCGAGGTTGTTCATGGTGGCGCCCACGGCAGTCCAGGCGGTGACCTGGTCCAATCCGGTGGCCTGGAGAATGACCAGCAGCACCAGGAACATGAACATGTAAACCGAGAAGAAACCCCAGACGGCTTGCAGGACACGATCAGAGACCGGTCGGTTGCCCAGCTTTACCGGCATGACGGCGTTAGGGTGCAGCAGACGTTTCATCTCCCGCGAGCCCTGACGAAAAATCAGCAGCATCCGCACCACCTTGATACCGCCGCCGGTGGATGCCGCGCAGCCCCCCATGAAGGACATCACGAACAACAGGAACGGCAGCATCAGCGGCCAGACGGAGAAGTCGGCCGTGGCAAAGCCGGTGGTGGTGGCCATCGAGACGACCTGGAACATGCCCTGCGTTACGGCTTCCAGCGGCGGCAGCGTGTTGGTGAAAATCAGCACCAGGATGGTTACCAGGCTCACCCCCGCCAGGGCGCCGATATAGAGCTTGAATTCAGAGTCGCCCCAGTAGAGCAACACATTGCGCTGGCGCCAGGCCATGAAGTGCAGCGCAAAGTTGGCGCCGGAGAGCACCATGAAGACCACGGCGATCAGTTCGATGGCCGGGCTGTTGAAATAGCCGATGCTGGCATCGTGGGTGGAAAACCCGCCGATGGCGACGGTGGAGAAGCTGTGTCCGATGGCGTCGAACCAGTTCATGCCGGCGATCCAGTAGGCCACCGCACAGGCGATGGTCAGCGACACGTAGATGTACCAGAGCGCCTTGGCCGTCTCGGCGATGCGGGGGGTCAGTTTGTTGTCTTTCACCGGTCCGGGCACTTCCGCCCGATACAGCTGCATGCCCCCGATGCCCAGCATGGGCAGGATGGCCACCGCCAGGACGATGATCCCCATACCGCCCAGCCACTGCAGCTGCTGGCGATACCAGAGGATCGAATGCGGCAGCTGGTCAATGCCGGTGATGACCGTGGCGCCGGTGGTGGTCAGGCCGGAGACGGCTTCAAAGAGCGCATCGATGTAGGTGTGCGGGGCGTCGTTACTGAGGTAGAACGGGATGGAACCGGCGACGCTCAGCACCACCCAGAACAGCGTGGTCACCAGGAAGCCGTCGCGCACCCGCAGGTCGCCATGCTCGGAATGAAACGGGGCCCAGACGAACAGGCCGCCCACAAACACGATGGCCATGGCATCCGCAAAGCGGTTCCACTGCCCGTCGTCGTAGGCCAGGGAAATCGCCAGTGGCGGCAGCATGGTGAAGCTGAACAGCATCATCAGGATGCCGAGGATCTTCAGGATGACCGGCAGTCGCATAGGATCGGATCCGTCCGATTCAGAAGAAGGTCAGACCCACCTGGAACAGGCGTTCCACGTCGCGGATGCGCGACTTGTCCACCAGGAACAGGATCACGTGGTCGTCCGGCTGCACCCGCAGGTGGTCGTGGGCGATCAGGACCTCGTTGTGGCGCACGATGGCGCCGATGGTGGTGCCTTCGGGCAGCGTGATTTCATCGAGGCGTTTGCCGACCACCTTGGAGGAGCGGTGATCTCCGTGCGCGATCGCCTCGATCGCCTCAGCAGCGCCCCGGCGCAGTGAGTGAACGTTGACGACGTCACCCCGGCGAACGTGCGTCAGCAGGCTGCCGATGGTGGTCTGCTGTGGCGAAATCGCCACGTCAATTTCACCGCCCTGGATCAGGTCCACGTAGTCCGGGTTGTTGATCAGGGTCAGCACTTTGCGCACGCCCAGCCGTTTGGCCAGCAGCGAGGCCATGATGTTGGCTTCGTCGTCGTTGGTCACCGCACAGAACACGTCGGTGCTCTCGATGTTCTCTTCCAGCAGCAGGTCCTTGTTGGCGGCGTTGCCCTGCAGCACGATGGTCTTGCGCAGGTTTTCCGACAGCATCACGCAGCGGTCCCGGTTGCGCTCGATCAGCTTCACCTGATAGCGGTTTTCCAGGTTGTGGGCCAGGCGTTGGCCGATGTTACCGCCGCCGCAGATGAAGATGCGCTTGTAGGGTTTTTCCAGCGGCTGGAGCTCGCTCATGACCGAACGGATGTGGTCGGTGCCGGCGATGAAGAACACCTCGTCGCCGTCCTCGATCACCGTATCCCCCTGCGGGATGATGGGCCGGTCCTTGCGGAAAATGGCGGCCACGCGGGTATCGATCTTGGGCATGTGGGTACGCAGGTAGGACAGCTCATGCCCCACCAGCGGCCCGCCGGCGGTGGCCTGGATCGCCACCAGTCGCGCCAGGCCCTTGGAGAATTCCAGCACCTGCAGGGCGCCGGGATATTCGATCAGCCGCGTGATGTGGCGGGTGACCACCTGCTCCGGACTGATCAGCACGTCGATGGGAAAGCCTTCGGCGCTGAACAGTTCCTTGCGGGCGAGATAGGCGTTGGCGCGCACCCGGCTGATCTTGGTGGGCGTCTTGAACAGCGAGTAAGCCACCTGACAGGCCACCATGTTGGTCTCGTCGCTGTTGGTGACGGCGATCAGCATGTCCGCATCCTCGGCACCGGCCTGGCGCAGGACGCTGGGATAGGAACCATGCCCCTGGACCGTGCGGATGTCGAGCCGGTCCTGGAGTTCCCGCAGGCGGGAGCCGTCGGCGTCGATGATGGTGATATCGTTGGCTTCGTTGGCCAGGTTTTCGGCGAGTGTGCCACCGACCTGACCGGCGCCCAGGATAATGATCTTCATGACGTAGGAGTCCGATTGGCTGCTTGGTCGTCCATCCGGGTCAGGCAGGCATAGAAAAACCCGTCGTGTGATCCGGTCTCCGGGAATAACTGACGCCCCGCCCCGGTATCCAGTCCCCAGGCCAGGTCTTCCGGCAGGGTCAGGGCGGCTTCCTCATGCGCTTTCATAAAACGCTGGATTATACGGTGATTTTCCTGCGGGAACACGGAACAGGTGGCGTATACCAACCGCCCGCCCGGTTTCAGCGTAGACCACAGGCGCTCCAGCAGGTTGAGCTGGACCTGTGCCAGCCCGGCAATGTCCTGTTCGCGGCGCAACAGCTTGATGTCGGGATGCCGTCGGATCACGCCGCTGCCGCTGCAGGGCACATCCAGCAGGATGTGATCGAACGGCTGGCCGTCCCACCAGTTGTCGAGATCGGCCGCGTCGGCGGCGGCCAACTGGGCGTTCAGGCCCAGACGGTCGAGGTTTTCCCGCACGCGATTCAGCCGGTGATCGGATTGATCCAGCGCGACCATCTCCAGGCCCTCGACCGCTTCCAGCATTGCGCAGGTCTTACCGCCCGGTGCGGCACAGGCGTCCAGCACCCGCTGTCCGGGGGCGAGATCCAGCAACTGGGTACACAGCTGGGCGGCTTCGTCCTGAACGCTCACCCGGCCCTCGGCAAACCCGGGCAACTGGTCGACGCCGCAGGGCTTTTCCAGCTGGATGCCCTGTGTCGCAAAGCGAGTGGCTTGAGCCTGGATACCGGCTTCGGCGAGCTGTTGCAGATAGTCGTCCCGGCTGATCTGGCGCCGGTTCACCCGCAGGGTCATCGGCCCCTGCACGTTATTGGCTTCCAGCGCCGCCTGCCAGTGGTCCGGCCAGTTGTGGCGCAGCTTTTCCACCATCCATTCCGGGTGGCTCAGGGCCGCGGCGGCCGACGCGGGTTCTGGCTCCCCGTCCCGCTGGGCCGCGCGCAGGATGGCGTTCACCAGTCCTGCAAGATGGGGTTTGCCGAGTGAGCGGCAGGCCTCGACGGTTTCGTTGACGATGGCGTAATCCGCCTGACCGCTGTGACGCAGCTGGAACAGCGCCACCAGCAATAACGGCACCACGATGCGGTCGCCTTTGCGCAGCGGTTTGTGCAGCCGGGTCTGTAGCTCGGCCTGGAGTCGGTGATACCAGCGGCAGGTGCCAAAGCAGAACGCCTGCAGTTGGCTGCGTTCCTCATCGCTGACCTGGGCCAGCGCCGGCGGCAGCGCATCGGACAAGGACTGGCCCTCGCTCACCGCATGGATGACGCGGGCGACGACGGCGCGAAGGGGAAGATGCTGTCGCGCCATGTCAGTGCAGGACCTCGCCGAGGGCCAGCACGTCGCGGCCGCCGTTGATCAGATCAGAGATGGACTGGGCGCGGCTGCCGGGCAGCTGTACGCGATGCAGACGCAGCACACCCTCGGCGCAGGCCACATCGATGCCGTCCCGTCCCCGGGCGATGAGGGTGCCGGGGGCCTGGTCGCTGATTTCGGCCAATGCTTCGGCCGCGTGGATGCGCACCCGGTCGCTGTCGGTATCGACGAACGTGCCCGGCCAGGGATTGAAGGCCCGGACCAGCCGTTCCAGTGCGATGGCCGGCTGTTGCCAATCCAGGTGTCCTTCCTGCTTGTTCAGTTTATGGGCGTAACAGGCCTGGCTGTCGTCCTGCGTCTCGGCCTGTAACCCACCGTCGGCCAGTTCCTTCAGTGCGGTCAGGATCGCCTGGCCGCCTAGATCGGCCAGCCGGTCGTGCAGGCTGCCACCGGTGTCGTCGCCGGTAATCGGGGTGCTCAACTTGAGCAGCATGGCACCGGTGTCGAGGCCCGCGTCCATCTGCATGATGGTGATGCCGGTTTCCTCATCGCCGGCGGCGATGGCCCGCTGGATCGGTGCCGCACCGCGCCAGCGCGGCAGCAGGGAGGCGTGGATGTTGAGGCAGCCGCGGGCCGGGATATCCAGCACCGCCTGGGGTAGGATCAGGCCATAGGCGGCGACGATCATGACGTCCGGCTGGAAGGCGGCCAGCTCGGCCTGGGCGTCGGCGGATTTCAGGGATTCGGGCTGGCTTACGGGCAGATCCGCGTCCAGGGCCACCTGTTTGACCGGGCTGGGTGTGAGCTTGCGACCGCGACCGGCGGGCCGGTCGGGCTGGGTGTAGACGGCGACCACTTCGTGGTCCTGTTCCAGCAGCGCTTTGAGTGCGGTGGCGGCAAAATCCGGTGTTCCGGCAAAAACGATGCGCACGCAGCGCCTCCTCGAATCCGTGGTGTGACTGGAATGACCGCGATGGCCTTCTACAAACGAAAAGACCGGGCCTGGTGCCCGGTCCATCGTGTTCTATTGTAAACCACTTGGGGTGGGTCTGTGATCAGGCCCGGATTTTGTGCTGTTTTTCCAGCTTCTTGCGGATCCGCGTGCGCTTGAGCGGACTCAGGTAATCCACGAACAGCTTGCCTTTGAGGTGGTCCATCTCGTGCTGGATGCAGACCGCCAGCAGGCCCTCGGCTTCTTCCTCGAAAGGTTGGCCGTCTCGGCCGATCGCGCGGATGATCACGTGATCCGGGCGGCTGACTTCTTCATAGAAGCCGGGTACGGACAGGCAGCCTTCCTGCATGTCCTGAACATCCTGACCCAGGATTTCCACCTCCGGGTTGATAAAGACCCGCGGCTCGCTCTTGTCCTCCGACAGGTCCATGACGATGATCTGCTCGTGCCAGTTCACCTGCGTCGCCGCCAGCCCGATGCCCGGGGCATCGTACATGGTCTCGAACATGTCATCGATCAGCTTGCGCGTCTCGTCGGTGACCTCCTGGACGGGTTTGGCCACTGTGCGCAGGCGCGGATCGGGAAATTCCAGAATCTCAAGTATCATGGCTATCTATATCGTTCGTTTGACCGCGTGTGTTGATCAAAATGCGACGGCGTACCGCACATCATGATCGGCATGTTGTCTATGATCGTGGCACGGTCGGAAGTTTCAAGATGACAACATCAATAGTGCTGATAGTCTATTATCTATCAACTCCCGGACTGATTACAATCTGACCAGGCTTGCGGATAGCCGCGATCCCGGTTCGGCCGTGTTACGGTCTGAATCCAGAATTTACTGGAAGAACAAAAGATAACATCACAAATAGGCTGACATCTTCTATAGTAGGGGGATGTGGGTATGGGAACCCGTCTGCGGACGCCATCCGGGGTTTCAGGTTCCATTGGATAAAAGTAAAGCAATCAAGGACCCAGACAATGAGGAAACTGCTGTACGTTCTTACGGCTGTGCTGCTGTTTATGCAGGTGGCGCACGCGGCCGGCCCTGAGTTGCGGTCGGATCATCCCGATCGATACACCGTGGTCAAGGGCGATACCCTCTGGGACATCTCATCCCGTTTTCTGGACAACCCCTGGTACTGGCCGGAAATCTGGCACGCCAATCCGCAGGTTGAGAATCCCCACCTGATCTACCCGGGCGATGTGCTGGCGCTGGTGTACATCGACGGCCAGCCCCGTGTGACCAAGGTGGCCCGTTCCAACAACGGCGTGGTCAAGCTGTCGCCCAAAGTGCGCTCTACGCCGATCGACACACCGGTTCCGACCATTCCATTGGACGCGATCGAAGGGTTCCTGAGCGACACCCGCATCGTGGATCCGGAGGTGCTTGATGCCGCGCCCTACGTGCTGGAAGGTGAAGACTCCCGCATCGTGACTGGCGCCGGTGATCGCATCTATGCCCGCGGCAAGACCGACGCGGACAGCCTGGGCGTGTTCCGCCGCAACAAGGCCTACCACGATCCGGACACCAACGAGTTCCTGGGCCTGGAAGCCAAGTCCATCGGCGCGGCCGACGTCAAGGAAACCAACGGCGAAGTCCTGACCCTGATGCTCAAGCGTACTGACGAGGAAGTCCGCATCGGTGATCGTCTGCTGCCGACCGAAGACCGTCGCATCAGCCCGACCTTCACCCCCAGCGCGCCGGACAGCGACATCGACGGCACCATGATCGCCGTGGAAGGCGGCGTGACCCAGATCGGCCAGTACGATGTGGTGGTGGTCAACCGCGGTACCCGCGAAGGGCTGAAGCCCGGCAACGTGCTGGCCGTGTTCCAGGCCGGCAACACCGTGACCGACCCGTACACCAAGGAAGCCGTCAAACTGCCGGACGAGCGTGCCGGCCTGATGATGATCTTCCAGAGCTACGAAAAAATGAGCTACGGCCTGATTCTCAAGGCCAGCCGTACCCTGGCTGTCGGAGACCGCGTAGGCAATCCGTAACAGCAACGGTAGAATACGAACGGGAGCCGGTTTACGCCGCCTCCCGTTTTTTATGGCCAAGAGGCCGGTTTTGTCGGTACCAGGACGGTGCCGTCCCCGTCGAAGGAATGACAACCCATGACAGACACCACCCTGTCGCCCGCCGACGCGTTTCTGCGGGACCCCTGCAGTCCCTGGTTGCTGCTGGCCCACCTGCCCGGTCTGGGCGAACGCCGCTGGCAGGCCATTCTCGATCACCTGCCGGACCCGTCCGAACTGCTCACGCTCGACCCGGCCAGCCTGAGAACCATTGGTCTGCCGCCGCTGGCCCGTGCCGGCGTGCTGGCCTGGCAGCAGGGGGATCCGGATCACCCGGCCATGCAGGACGCGCAGGCCTGCTGGCATCGTCTGAAAGACCAGGCCATCCAGGTCATCCACTGGGGGCAGCCCGACTACCCGTCGGCCCTGCGCCAGATCCATGGCGCCCCGCCGGTGCTTTATCTCAAAGGTCAGCGCGATCTGCTGTCACGTCCGCAAATCGCGATCGTTGGCAGCCGGAATGCCACCCGCAGCGGCCTGGACCATGCCCGTCAGTTTGCCCGCGCCCTGGCTGAGCGGGGTTTTGTGGTCACCAGCGGCATGGCGCTGGGGATCGATGGCGCCGCGCATCAGGGTGCCCTGGACGTCGGCGGCACCACACTGGCGGTGTTGGGCACCGGTGTCGACGTGGTCTATCCGGCCGCCCATCGTGGTCTCGCCGCGGCTATTCCGGAAAGCGGGGCCCTGCTGTCGGAGTTTCCGCCTGGGACCCGCGCCCGGGCCGGCCATTTTCCCCGGCGCAACCGTATCATCAGCGGCATGGCCCAGGGCACGCTGGTGGTCGAAGCCGGCCTGCGCAGCGGTTCGCTGATCACCGCGCGGCTGGCGCTGGAGCAGGGGCGGGAGATCTTTGCCATTCCCGGCTCCATCCACAATCCATTGGCACGCGGCTGTCACCAGCTGATCCGACAGGGTGCCACGCTGGTGGAGTCGGTGCAGGATATTGAGGAGCAACTGGCGGCCTGGGGATCACCGGCGCCGGCCCCGGCACCTGCCGAGGAAGAGCCCGTCGTGCCGGAACATCTCGGCGCGGAGGCCCAGGCGGTGTTTCGGGCCCTGGCTTTCGATCCCTGCTCTACCGACGATTTGTGCGATCGCACCGGCCTCAGCGCCGACGCCCTCTTACAGGCTATCCTGATGTTGGAGATGGACGGTCTCGTTCTGACGGTTCCGGGGGGGTATCAGCGCGCCTGACAAGGGGCCATTATTGCGAGCAGATTGAGTGATGGTCATCGCTTCGGTCTGTTCACCCGCCAGAGCAAACGCCATAATGCGAGGCCAACTCCTGGCAGGTCGAGTCATGAACGAATTCCGAAATCCAACAAGCGACTACCCACCGGGCTGGTGGCATGTGCGGGAAAGCGCAGCGGTGATGGACGCCGGGGGCGTGATTGCCTACCCGACCGAAGCGGTCTGGGGCCTGGGCTGCGATCCCTGGGACGGCGCCGCCGTGGACCGGTTGTTGGCGCTGAAGGATCGCCCCCAGCACAAGGGCGTTATCCTGGTGGCGTCCTCTCCCGCGCAGATTGCGTTCCTGCTGGAGCCCCTGGAGCCGGCCCTGCGTGAGCAGGCGCTGTCCCATTGGCCGGGCCCGGTGACCTGCCTCATTCCGGATCTCCTCGACCAGATCCCGGAATGGATCAAGGGCGAACACAGCGCCGTGGCTATCCGCGTCAGCGATCATCCGCTGGTGCGTCGCCTCTGCACGGCGTTCGGCGGTCCGGTGGTCTCCACGTCCTGTAACCCGGCGGGCCGACCGCCAGCGCGCAGCCGCCTGCAGGTGGCCCGCTATTTCGAAGACCGCCTCGACTACATCCTGCCCGGTGCCCTGGGCCGTCAGCGACAGCCCAGTCGTATTATCGACCTGGTGTCCGGCCGCCAGTTGCGTTGAACCGATTCGGAGAAAGCCATGGAACCCAATAGCGCTGAAGTAAAGAAGTACTTACTATCGCTTCAGGACCGGATATGCGAGACCCTGTCCCGTCTCGACGGGCAAGCCAGTTTCGCAACCGACAGCTGGGACCGGCCGGAAGGCGGTGGTGGTATCAGTCGGGTTATCACTGAAGGCCGGATCTTCGAGAAGGGGGGTGTTAATTTCTCCCACGTCACCGGTGAGCAAATGCCGCCTTCGGCCACGGCCCATCGTCCCGAACTGGCGGGGGCGCCCTGGGAAGCCATGGGCGTGTCTTTGGTGATGCATCCCTGCAATCCCTACGTGCCCACCTCCCACGCCAACGTGCGCTTCTTTATCGCCCGACCCGAAGACAAACCCCCGGTTTACTGGTTTGGCGGCGGCTACGACCTGACGCCCTTTTACGGTTTCCGGGACGACTGCGTCCATTGGCACCGCACGGCGCGGGCCGCCTGTGCGCCCTTTGGCGACGAGGTCTACCCGCGCTACAAGCAATGGTGCGACGAGTACTTCCACATCCGCCATCGCCAGGAACCCCGCGGCATCGGTGGCCTGTTCTACGATGACCTGAACAGCGGCGACTTCGACCGGGACTTTGCCTTCATGCAGTCGGTGGGCGACAGCTACCTGACAGCCTACACGCCCATCGTTCAGCGTCGCCAGACCATGGACTATGGCGACCGGGAGCGGAATTTCCAGCTCTATCGCCGCGGACGCTACGTGGAATTCAACCTGGTCTACGATCGCGGTACCCTGTTCGGCCTGCAGTCCGGGGGCCGCACCGAATCGATCCTGATGTCCATGCCGCCCCTGGCCCGCTGGGACTACAATCGCCAGCCCCGGCCGGGCACGCCGGAGTATGAACTGACCGCCTATTTCCTGACCGATCGGGACTGGCTGGCCGAGGAGGACGCCAACGCATGACCCAGGACCTGTACGCCGTGATGGGCAACCCCATCAGTCACAGCAAGTCGCCATTGATTCACAGCCTGTTTGCCACCCAGACCGGGGAGCCGGTGGAGTACACCGCCATCCAGTGCCCGATGGACGGTTTTCATGGCGCGGTAAACACGTTTTTCGAGCGCGGCGGCAAAGGCCTGAACGTGACGGTGCCATTCAAGGAACAGGCCTGGAAACTGGTGGACGTCCTGAGCCCCGGCGCTGAAGCGGCCGGTGCGGTGAATACCCTGTTTCGGGACAGCGACGGTCGCCTGTGCGGTGAAAACACGGATGGCCTGGGGCTGGTTCGCGATCTGACCGTCAACCAGCGTATCGACCTGAAAGGCGCCCGCATTCTGGTGCTCGGGGCCGGCGGCGCCGTGCGCGGCATCATGGCGCCGCTGTTGAGAGAGCGACCCGCCGAGGTGGTTATTGCCAATCGTACGGTGGCCAAGGCGGAAGCCCTGGCGGACTTGTTTGCCGGCGATGTGCCGGTGACAGGCTGTGGTTTCACCGATCCGAAAGACGCGGTCGATTTGATCATCAACGGCACCAGCGCCAGCCTCCAGGGCGATCTGCCGCCTCTGGACCGCCGCGTGGTGGGTCCGAAAACCATCACCTACGACATGATGTACGGTCCCGACCTGACGCCATTCAACCAATGGGCGCGGGATCACGGCGCACCACGCGTTATCGACGGCCTGGGCATGCTGGTGGAGCAGGCGGCGGAAGCGTTTGCGTGCTGGCGTGGCGTGCGGCCGGAGACCTCGCCGGTGATGGCCGCATTGCGGGACCGCGTGGGTTAGTCGGCTTTAACACCCTCCCTTAACGCTTGGTTACAGGATTGGGGCCGCCAAGTAGGCTATTCTCAGGATTGTGCGAATTGGGGCGAGTTGATTGGAACGATCGACGCCCGCGTATTCCTGAACCAGATAAGGCAATCCATGGATATCCTGACCCTCGTCGGACTGATCGCCGGTGTCGCGATCGTGACCGTGGCGATGCTCGCCGATGCGACCATCAACACCTTCCTCAATATCCCCGGCCTGATGATCGTCGTGGGCGGCACCTTTGCCGTCACCCTGATCAAGTTTCGCCTGCGGTCCGTCGCCAGCTCCTTCCGGCTGGCGCTCAGCACGGTCTTTCGCGAGACCTCGGACCGCCCCATTGAGCTGATCCGCAACGTGTCCGAGCTGGCACGGGTCGTGCGCAAGGAAGGCATCCTGGGTCTGGAATCCCATGAAACCGGCAACGACTTTCTCGCCAAGGCCATCAACCTCTGCGTCGACGGCCACCCCCCGGAACTGATCGAGGAGGCCCTGCTGGAAGACATGCAGCAGCGCATGGAACGCTACGACGTGGCGGAACGTATCTTCCGCGGGATTGGCGACGCGGCCCCGGCCATCGGGATGCTGGGCACCCTGGTGGGCCTGGTGCAGATGCTCAACACCCTCGACGATCCCTCCTCCATCGGGCCGGCAATGGCCATTGCCCTGCTTACCACCCTGTACGGCGCCTTCATCGCCCAGTTGATCGCCCTGCCCCTGGCGGACAAGATCCAGCTCAAGGCCGAAGACGAACAGCGTAACATGGCGCTGATCGTCACTAGCATCCAGAACATCATGAAAGGCCAGAACCCGCGGGTCATCACCGAATTGCTGTCGGCCTACATCACTCCGGAGCAGCAACAGGTCCTGGCGCGGGAACGGGAGGCCTGATCCATGCCGGCATCCCGACTGCCGCGTCAACGCCGGAAGAAACAGGCCGCAGGCGCCCCCAACTGGATCGTCACGTTTGCGGACCTGGCGACTCTGTTGCTGACCTTCTTTATCCTGCTGCTGTCGTATTCCACCATGGACGTGGCCAAGTACAAGGCGATGGCGGGCTCCCTGGCGGGCGCCTTTGGCAGCAGCGTGATCCAGGACGATGCGGTTGGCGGCAGCCCGCTGACCCTGATCGAAAGCGATACCGTCCCTCCGGCGCCCGCCCAGCAACCGGCCGTGATTCCGCCGGACCAGCCCCAGCTGATCGATGACAGTCCCAAGTCCACGGCCGATGTCACCGAAATACCGGAAGGCGTGACCGAACTGGCCAGCCGCTTGATCCGGGAGCTGGAAAGCGAAGTGGCCGAGGGCGCGCTGAACGTGAAGTACGACACCGAGAAGGTGGTCATCCGCTTTGCCGAGGACGCCACGTTCCAATCCGGCAGCGCCGAGCTGAAACCGGATATGGAACCGATCCTGGCGCGGGTGGTGGATGTGTTGGCGGAATGCCAGGGCGATGTGGTGGTGGCAGGCTATACTGATGATCGGCCGATAGTAAGTACCCGCTATCGATCTAACTGGGACCTGTCGGCGGCACGGGCGGTGTCGGTGGTCCATGAACTGGTGATGAACCGCAAGGTGCCGGCCAAGCGGGTCGTCGCCGCCGGCCGGGCCGAGACCAATCCGCTGGTGCCCAACAATTCACCCGAGAACCGGGCCAAGAACCGCCGGGTGGAAATCAGCATTCGCGACCCGCAGTGCACGGCCAAGGCAAACACGGCGGACTTACCGGTGGAGATCAATCCCTAGTTCGATGTGACCGCTGATGCAACGCGAGGGGATCCGGCTGTTGGTGTTATCGCCAAAGTCTGAAGGAAGCGACGGGGCACCCTGGCCGGAGGAGGGACAGGGATGTCCCGGTTGCATTAGCCGGCCAGGGACGGCCGTCTAATGGCAACGCAGGCCAGGGTGCCCCGTCGCTTCCCCGCACAAGCTCCGCACCGTTACAAAGCGGCCCCGGGAATTTTCTTATGACGCCACGCCAGAACCTCATGCGCTATTCATATAACGTTTAAGCGCCAACCCCGTTATACTGTCGCCCCTCCAGGGGCACACGTCGGCCTCCTGTGGGTGTCGGAAAAATATTAAAGCATTGATGAGGGTAGCTATGAGTGGACCGGACAAGCCGAAGGTCATTGGGGAAGAATGGAGTGATGAGCGGGTCAAGAGCTTCCTGTTCATAACCCCGTATGACACCGCCCTGAACCCGGACTACCAGGTGCTCATCAAGGCCTACCAGGCCATGCGGGCCGGGGATTTCGAGCGGTTCCTGGGCTTCTTCACCGAAGCCGGCCGCGACCTGAATGCAAAGAGCGAAAGCGGCCAGACCATCCTCGACCACATCAGCGAGCATCGTCGCAGCGTCGAGTACGTGGCATCGCTCAAGAAGTTCGGGGCCAAAGGCGCAGCCGAAGTCTGATCCTACGGATGGCTGACATGGGTGGGCTTAGACGCCCACCTCCTGATCCTCTTCCCTAATCGGTCAGCCCGAACAACGAGCCGTAACGCAGGCCGATATAGGCGTGCTCACGCATGAGCATTTCCGCCCGGGCGCCCTCGCCCTCCCGCAACGCCTGAAAGACCAGCCAATGCTGCTGGTGCGCCATGAAGAGCTTGCGGTATTCCCCATCCAGGCAGCGTTTATCGATGATGATGGATTCCGCTGAGGCAAACGGCAGGTGGTCATTACGGCGGATGGCATCGGCAATCACCCGGGTGCCGGTGGCTTCGATGATGGTGCGGTGAAAATCACCATTGAGCCGGCTCCAGTCGGTAATGTCCGCGTCTTCCAGATACCCTTTGCTGAACAGCCGGTCGCCTTCGGCCAGGTAGCGTTCAAGTTGCTCGCGAACCGGATCCGTCAGTCCCGCCTCGGCCAGTCGGCGTGCCGCCAGCCCTTCCAGGACCCCGCGCACCTCCACCGCAACCTGGACGTCCCGCTCGGAGAACTCCCGCACCACAAAGCCGCGCTTACCGGTACGCTCCAGCAGACCTTCCTGCTCCAGTGTCCGAAAGGCCAGGCGCACCGGCGTGCGTGACACGCCGAGGTCTTCCGCCACGCGCACTTCACCGATCCGTTCGCCTTGATGGTATGCGCCTTCGCTGATCATCTTGCGCAGCTGGGTGACCACGCTCCTGTTTTCACTTGCCACAGACTACCTGCCTCATGCGTTGCTGTTGTGTTGTGCGGCGTTGCTTTTCCGCTGGATTCAGGGGCTTCCCTGAAACAACCGTTTTGGATCCAGAAACGTCGCCATTATGACGACAAACGGTCGTAATCCCTAATCAGCCCCGAGTCACCTCCTGTCTCGCCCGGCCCATCTCCGTGGACTATGTCACCTGGAATTATTGGATCCAAAAAGTTTGTTTTTGTTTGACATTGACCTCTAAAACTTATTTATTGGATCCATAACCTGAAGTGCCCACACAACGACAACACTGAACTGAGGGTTTGATATGTATCCCAAGAACACTTGGTACGTCGCCTGTACCCCTGATGAAATCGATGGTCAGCCCCTGGGCCGTCGTGTCTGTAATGAATCCATTGTGTTCTTCCGTGGCGAGAACGACCGGGTCGCCGCCGTAGAAGACTTCTGTCCCCACCGCGGAGCGCCGCTGTCGTTGGGTTTTGTCCGCGATGGCCAATTGGTCTGCGGCTACCATGGCCTGGAAATGGGCTGCGATGGCAAATGCTCCAGCATGCCGGGACAGCGGGTGCGCGGCTTTCCCGCCATTCGCACCTACCCGGTGGTGGAGCGTCACGGCTTCATCTGGGTGTGGCCGGGCGAGGCCGACAAAGCGGATCCGGCGGACATTCCCCACCTGCACTGGGCCGAGAGCGACGACTGGGCCTACGGCGGCGGTCTTTACCATATCCAGTGCGACTACCGGCTGATGATCGACAACCTGATGGACCTGACCCACGAAACCTACGTGCACGCCTCCAGCATTGGCCAGAAGGAAATCGATGAAGCGGCCCCGGAGACCAAGGTCAACGGGCAGGAAGTCACCACCAGCCGGCACATGTACGACATTCCGGCGCCGCCGTTCTGGCAGAACGCGCTGCGCGGTAATGACCTGGATCCGGATGTGCCGGTGGATCGCTGGCAGATCTGCCGGTTCACGCCACCCAGCCATGTCATGATCGAAGTCGGCGTGGCCCACGCCGGCAAAGGCGGTTACGACGCAGCGCCGGAAGACAAGGCCGCCAGCATCGTGGTGGATTTCATCACTCCGGAAACCGACACCTCCATCTGGTACTTCTGGGGGATGGCCCGCAACTTCAAACCGCAAGACGAGGCGCTCACCGAGAGCATTCGCGAAGGCCAGGGCAAGATCTTTTCCGAGGACCTGGAGGTGCTCGAACGCCAGCAACTCAACCTGCTCCAGCATCCACAGCGCAAGCTGCTCAAGCTCAACATCGATGCTGGTGGCGTCCAGGCCCGCAAGATCATTGATCGGCTGATTGATCAGGAGCGTGCTGCCGAGAACTCCACGGAAACCGCCCGGGCCGTCTGAGACGGACGACCGTTTTACCGACGCGCGGTCGTCCGGACCGCCAGGGGGAAATCATGATTGATGTTGTTGTTATTTCCGTCCGTCAGGAGGCGACCGATATCCGCAGCTTTGAGCTGGCTCGGGCGGATGGCGCCGAGCTGCCGCCGTTCGAAGCCGGCGCCCATATCGATGTGCATTTGCCGGATGGGCTGATCCGCCAGTATTCACTGTGCAATCCCGGCGCGGTCTCGGGCTACTACCAGATCGGCGTGCTGCTTGAACCCGGATCGCGGGGCGGCTCCCGAGCCATGCACGCACTGCAGGTGGGCGACCGGCTGCAAATCAGTGAGCCCCGCAACCTGTTTGCATTGGCGCCCGAGGGGCGTCGAAGCCTGCTGTTTGCCGGCGGCATCGGCATTACGCCGATCCTTGCCATGGCTGAGGCGTTGGCGCAATCCGGCCGGGCGTTCGAATGTCATTACAGCGTTCGGTCACCGGACCGGACCGCGTTCCGGGAGCGGTTACGGCAACCGGCGCTGGACGGCCGGGTGCATGTGTACAGGGACGAAGGCGGCGATGCCCGACTGGATGCTGAGAGCGTCCTGGCGTCGCCGGCCTCGGATACCCACCTTTATGTCTGCGGGCCGCCGGGCTACATCGACTATGTCCTCGGTATGGCCAAGACACTGGGTTGGCCCGACGCCAACCTGCACCGGGAATACTTCAGTGCCGGCGAGGATCCGGCCCACAAGGCGGACGATGGCCGCTTTGACGTGAAGATCGCCAGCACCGGACAGGTCATCGCCATACCGGCCGACCAGACCGTCGCCGAAGCCCTGGAGCGTGAGGGCATCGATATTCCCCTGTCCTGTGAACAGGGTATCTGCGGTACTTGCCTGACCCGGGTTCTGGACGGCGTACCCGATCACCGCGACCTGTTCCTCAGCGAAGCCGAGCAGGCGGCCAACGATCAGTTTACCCCTTGCTGCTCAAGGTCGTTAAGCAAACAGCTGGTCATCGATCTGTAGGCCAGGCGCCAACCGCAGGAAAAGAGTGAATGCCCCCCGCCCGGAAGGCGAGGGGCAAACCGATGGGATCGGCTTATTCGACCTGTACTTCAATGGAGCGGGGTTGAGCCGGCTCCACTTTCTTCAGGGTCAGGGACAGCACACCATCCTTGAAGTTGGCGTTGATCTCGTTTTCCGAGACGTTGTCCGGCAGGGTGAAGCGGCGCATGAACGAGCCGTAGACCCGCTCGACCCGGTGGGTCTTGCCTTCGCCGGACTCTTCCTTCTTCTGGCGCTCACCCTGCAGGGTCAACACGCCGTCGTGTACGGTGACTTTCACGTCTTCTTTCTTGATGCCCGGCAGTTCCGCGTGGATTTCGAAGGCCTCGGGCGTTTCGTGGATGTCCACGGCCGGGGCCCAGTCGCTGCGGCGGAACAGGTCGCGGTTTTCGCGATCGCCCTGGGTGCTCGGGAGTCCGAAATGACGGTTGTAGCGATCCAGCAAATCCTCGAATTCGCTGATGGGGTTCCAACGTGTGAGATTGCTCATGAGAGTTTCCTCCAAACGAACCTGAGATCATGTTTGAGCGCCCCCTGATTCGATCAGGAGGCAACGACTTCAGACCCGTTCAAGGAAGATCCCGACACAGTGGCGCCAACTGGCTGGGCTTTCCTGAACTGGTTATTTCCGTATCTAAGAGCGCTTCGACGGATTTCAAGGGCTCATTTTTTGATCTGGATCAGCAAAATCGCCAGGTCTACTGACCGGCCTCCGCCCGGTATTCGTCCTTGAGCTTCACGTAGTTGGCTGCGGTGTACTTGAAGAATCCGCGTTCCTTGTCGCTCAACGGGCGCGCCTGCTTGCAGGGACTGCCCACATACAGGTAACCGGATTCCAGCGTCTTGCCCGGCGGCACCAGGCAGCCGGCGGCGACGATCACCTCGTCCTCCACCACGGCGCCGTCCATGATGATCGACCCCATGCCCACCAGCACCCGGCTGCCGACGGTGCAGCCATGCAGCAGTGCCTTGTGGCCGATGGTGACGTCGTCGCCGATGGTCAGCGGGTAGCCGCCCGGGTTGTAGTCGCTGGCGTGGGTGATGTGCAGGACCGAGCCGTCCTGGACGCTGCAGCGGGCGCCGATGCGGATCCGGTGCATGTCACCACGGATGACCGTCAGCGGCCAGACGGAACAGTCGTCTCCCAGTTCCACGTCACCGATCACCTGGGCACTGGGATCGATCCACACCCGTTCGCCGGTTTTTGGGCTAAACCCCTTGTGAGAACGTACTTGAGTCATTACATAAGTCCTATACAGATCCGCGTGCGGGCGGCATTGGCGTATGATGAGTCATACAGTAGAGTACCGGTCCCGTGCCTGTCACGGACCACCACCGCCCGCAACAGCCCGTCATTGATCCGGTATCAGTGACTTTAATTCGGCGAGTAAGGAGCCCCATGAACAATCCGCTGCTGAGTGACGACCTGCTTCCCCGCTTCGACCATGTCCGGGTGGAGCACATGGAACCGGCGATCGACCAGATCCTGAGCGACAATCGCATGCAGATCCAGGAACTGGCTGCCCAGTCCGAACCGACCTGGGAAACCCTGTTCCAGCCGATGCAGGCGCTGGACGATCGACTGAACAACGCCTGGTCGGTGATCTCCCACCTCAACGGGGTGATGAACAGCGACGAGCTGCGCGATGTCTACAAGCGCTGCCTGGAAAAGCTGACCGAGTACGGCACCGAGCTGAGCCAGAACACCGAACTGTGCAACGCCTACAAACGGCTGGCGGATAGTCCTGCGTTCCAGGAACTGGACGAAGCCCAGCAGAAGGCCATCAACAACACCCTGCGGGATTTTCACCTGGGCGGCGTCGACCTGCCCGAGGACCAGAAAAAGCAGTTTGCCGACCTGTCCCGGGAACTGGCCGAGTTGACCAACCGCTTCAGCGACAACGTGCTGGACGCCACCCAGCACTGGTTCAAGCACATCACCGATGAAGCCGAACTGGCCGGCCTGCCCCAGAGCGCACTGGACGGTGCCCGCCAGGCGGCCCAACAGCGGGACCTGGATGGCTTCGTGATCACCCTGGATTTCCCCAGCTTCTTCCCGGTCATGACCTACGGCGACAATCGCGAACTGCGCCGTGAAGTCTACGAGGCCTTCGTCACCCGCGCCTCCGATGTGGGGCCGGATGGTGGCCACTGGGACAACACCCCGGTGATGGCGGAAATCCTCAAGCGCCGGCACCAGCAGTCCCAACTGCTGGGCTTCGACAACTATGCCGAACGTTCCCTGGCCACCAAGATGGCCCGCAGCGTCGATGAGGTGATGCACTTCCTGCAGGAACTGGCTGCCAAGTCTCGTCCGGTCGCGGTGCAGGAATTCGACGACCTCAAGGCCTTCGCGAAAGACGAGTTTGGCGTGGACGAGCTGGAAGCCTGGGACATCGGCTACTACAGCGAGAAGATGCGTCAGGCGCGCTACGACATTTCCCCGGAAACCCTGCGCCCCTGGTTCCCGGCGGAGACGGTGGTTAACGGCCTGTTCCGCGTCGCCGAACGCCTGTTCGATCTGACCATCGAACCGGACACCAGCGTCGAGACCTGGCACAAGGACGTCACCGCCTACCGCATCCGCCGCGGCGACGAGACCATCGCCTGGTTCTACCTCGATATGTACGCCCGCAAGGGCAAGCGTGGCGGCGCCTGGATGGCCGACTGCCGGGTCCGCTGGCGCAATCTGCGGGGCAGCCTGCAGTTGCCGGTCGCGTTCCTGACCTGCAACTTCACGCCGCCGGTGGGCGACAAGCCGGCACTGCTGACCCACGACGAGGTCACCACGCTGTTCCACGAATTCGGTCACGGTCTGCACCACATGCTGACGCAGGTGGAAGTGGCGGATGTGTCCGGCATCAACGGCGTGGCCTGGGATGCCGTCGAGCTGCCCAGCCAGTTCCTGGAGAACTGGTGCTGGAACCCGGAATCCCTGGGCCTGATCGCCAAGCACCACGAAACCGGCGAACCGCTGCCCCAGGACCTGCTCGACAAGCTGCTGGCCGCGAAGAACTTCCAGTCCGGCATGCAGATGGTGCGTCAGCTGGAATTCTCGCTGTTCGATTTCCGCCTGCACTCCGAGTTCACGCCGGAAACGCCGGTGAACCCGCTCGACATGTACCGTCAGGTGCGTTCGGAGATCGCCGTCACCGAGACGCCGGAGTTCAACCGCTTCCCCAACAGCTTCTCGCACATCTTCGCGGGCGGCTACGCGGCCGGTTACTACAGCTACAAGTGGGCGGAAGTGCTGGCGGCAGACGCCTTCTCGCTGTTCGAGGAGAATGGCATCTTCGATCCGGAGACCGGCCACGCGTTCCTGCACAACATTCTGGAACGGGGCGGTTCCCGCGAGCCGATGGAACTGTTCAAGGCCTTCCGCGGGCGCGAGCCGGAAGTGGACGCCCTGCTGCGGCAAACCGGCATCACCGACGACGCGGCCTGATCGATTGATGGCGGGGCCACGGCCCCGCCGAACACAACCCCTGGAGAGCCGATGGCGACCCCCAAACGATTCATCGCCGGCGCAGTTTGTCCTCGCTGCGGCGAGATGGACAAGCTCATGATGCAACAGACCGAGGAAGGCCAATTCCGCGAATGCGTGGCCTGCGGTTTTGAAGACGCCCAAACCCCGGACGGCCAGCCCCTCGGCGAGCTGGAAACCCGCGTGAACAAACGCCGCAATGAGGACGACCACACCGTGAAGCAGGTGGTCTTCTTCAAGGCCGCGGCGGATGAAGACGGCGAGGATTGAACCCAACGCCGGAGGAGCTTGAGCATTGATCTTCAATGTAGCCGACGCTTCAGCTTCGGAGTCGGCCGGAGATCTTCCTACGGCTTTGATAGATCTCAATTCCATGTAGGTTGGGCTGACGCAGGAAGCCCAACAGACCGGGTTTGCGGCCGAGCCCACTCAATCTCATGGCCGCCGAGCCGGCTTTCGAGAGCCCATGCTTGAGGTGTGTCCGCTTATTGTTGGGCTTCCTGCGTCAGCCCAACCTACGGCTCTCTGCCTGTTCAACCGGAGCATGGGTAACACTTTGAACCGGCAACATGGGTTACACCTCTTCCCCCGCGTGCCACCGGCATGCGGGCTCCAGTCGCGCGGTTTTAAGGTTGATGTGGCCCAGCAGATGGGTGCTGTATCGCACCTCTACTCGGTCATCCTCAACCTCTTTCAGGCCCACGCGGTGCCTGGCTAACAGCTCACTCACGTAGATCAAATGGCCCTGCCACTTGATCTCGCCGTTGT
>NZ_RHGZ01000050.1:0-5954 GCF_003789045.1 Marinobacter sp. R17
ACCAGCGTGCTGGAGGGGATGAACAATAAAATCAAGGTGATCAAGCGGATGGCGTACGGCTACCGGGATAACGACTACTTCTTCCTGAAAATCAAAGCCGCTTTTCCCGGTAAAGTGCGATGAACCAAAAAAAAGCCCGGCAACGCCGGGCTTCTCTTTGACACCAGAGTGCCAATTAACGCTTGGAGTACTGAGGACGCTTACGCGCTTTCCGCAGACCCACTTTCTTACGCTCGACGCTACGGGCATCACGAGTCACGTAACCCGCCTGACGCAGAGTCGGACGCAGCGTTTCGTCATAGTCCATCAGTGCACGGGTCAGACCGTGACGGATCGCGCCGGCCTGTCCACTGGTGCCACCGCCTTCGACGGTGATCTTGATGTCAAAACGCTCCAGAGATTCGGTCAGGGCCAGCGGCTGACGCACGATCATCTGCAGGGTCTTACGACCGAAGAACTGCTCGATGGTGCGATTGTTGATGGTGATGTTACCGCTACCCGGCTTGATAAATACGCGCGCCGTAGAAGTTTTGCGGCGACCAGTACCGTAATTTTGTGCTACAGACATATTCGCCTTCCGTTAGATGTCGAGTTCTTTGGGCTGCTGGGCTGCGTGCGGATGCTCAGCGCCGGCATAGATTTTCAGCTTCTTGAACATGGCGCGACCCAGCGGGCCCTTCGGCAGCATGCCCTTGACGGAATGCGCAATCACCTGTTCAGGCGCTTTGTCGATCAGCTTCTCGAAGTTGATCTCACGAATACCACCCGGGAATCCCGTGTGATGATAATACATTTTTGCACCGGCCTTCTTGCCTGTGACACGCACCTGCTCTGCGTTGATCACAACAATGTAGTCACCCGTGTCGACGTGGGGCGTGTATTCCGGCTTATGCTTGCCCCGCAGACGAAGGGCGATTTCGGTTGACAGACGACCCAGCGTCTTGCCGGCTGCGTCTACAACGTACCAGTCACGCTTAACGCTTTCTGGTTTCGCACTCAGAGTCTTCATTGATTCCGCCTTTGTAACGCGTATAACGAACGTTAAAGGCCACCGCTAACCAGCGCACATCACGCTCAACGGAGACCTTCGACCTAATAATATTGCCGGCGTTGCATCATTCGGGGCTGAGATGAATACATCGCCTTGAAAAGCCAGGGCGCGCAGTATATAGAAATCGACCTCCCGTGCCAAGCCCTTGTGGCTTTTTTGCTCACGACCAGGCCGTGGCGTAAAGCGTTTCCACGTTCGCCAGTAGCTGCTCACGTATCTGCGCTTCCGGCTCCGACCTCAACTCACATAATGCCTTGAATACAAAAGGCAGGTACGTTGGCCGATTATCGCCCTTACGCACGCCATCGGGGGGCATATCCGGCGCGTCGGTCTCCAGCACCAGCCGCTCCAGCGGCACTTCGGCCACCGCCCGCCGGGTTTTACGCGCCCGCGAGTAAGTGATTACCCCGCCAACCCCCAGGTAACAGCCCATATCCGTGAGCGCCCGGGCCTGCTCCGGACTGCCGGAAAAGCCATGCACCAGGACCGGTGCCACCAAGCGGCGCCGCCGCAGGACGGCCGCCACCTCATCGTGAGTGCGCACCGAGTGAATCACCAGCGGCAGCGCCAACTCAACAGCCAGATCGACCTGCGCCTCAAACCAGGGCCTTTGCGTCGCCAGATCCCCATGCAGCCGGTCCAGCCCGCACTCTCCCAGCGCCACACAATCGGCCGGCCGGCTGGAGAGGATCGATTTCAACCGTTCCAGATCGGCGTCGGTGTGCCCGTCTACGAACCAGGGATGAATACCCAGGCAGTAGCGCATGGACGCATCGCTGGCTGCCACCGCCTGGACCCGTGACCAGGTCGCCGCCTCCACGCCAGGGATCACCAGCCCGCCGCCCTGATGGGCGTGAAAATCCTGCAGGATCTGCTCTCGCTCCCCGTCGAAACAGGGAAAGTCAAAGTGGCAATGGGCATCCACCAGCATGAGGCGTTCCTTCTGCGGGCGTCAGTGCTCCCGCGTCTTGTTGAAGCGGATATCCGGGTGACGCTCCTGCGCCAGCTGCAGGTTGACCATCGTTGGCGCGATATAGGCCAGACGGTCGCTGCCATCAAGCGCCAGGTTGTCGTACGCCTTGCGCTCGAACTCTTCCAGCTTGCGCTCGTCATCGCAGGTCACCCAGCGAGCGGTGGCGACATTGATCGGCTCGTAGACCGCTTCAACCTTGTACTCACTCTTGAGGCGAGCCACCACAACATCAAACTGCAGCACACCCACCGCACCGACGATCAAATCGTTGTTTTTCATCGGACGGAAGACCTGCACGGCCCCCTCTTCCGAGAGCTGGATCAGGCCTTTCTGCAGCTGCTTTGCCTTTAGTGGATCCTTCAGACGGATACGGCGGAACAGCTCCGGCGCGAAGTTGGGAATGCCGGTGAACTTCATGTCCTCGCCAGTGGTAAAGGTATCGCCCAACTGGATGGTGCCGTGGTTGTGCAAGCCAATGATGTCCCCGGCAAATGCCTCGTCGGCGTGCTCACGGTCGCCGGCCATGAAGGTCAGCGCATCAGCTACGCGTACGTCTTTGCCGATACGGACGTGGCGGGTTTTCATGCCCTGGCTGTAGCGACCGGATACAATGCGAAGGAAGGCCACGCGGTCCCGGTGCTGGGGATCCATGTTCGCCTGGATCTTGAACACGAAACCAGAGAACCCGTCTTCAGCGGGCTCCACGGTGCGGGTGTCGGTTGCACGCCCCTGCGGTGCCGGCGCCCATTCCACCAGACCGTCGAGCATGTGGTCGACGCCGAAGTTGCCCAACGCTGTACCGAAGAAAACCGGCGTCAGTTCACCACGCAGGAACGCATCCTGATCGAACTCATGGGACGCCCCTTTCACCAGCTCAATTTCGTCCCGCAGATCCTGGGCGTAGGCGCCGATCGCCTCATCCAGTTCCGGGTTGTCAAGACCGCTGATGATGCGGCGCTCCTGGATCATATGCCCCTGGCCGCTCTGGTAGAGGATGACCTCATCGCGCAACAGGTGGTAAACGCCCTTGAAGCTCTTGCCCATGCCGATTGGCCAGGTGATGGGCGCACACGCGATTTTCAGGACATCTTCCACCTCGTCCATCAACTCGATGGGATCACGGGTATCGCGGTCCAGCTTGTTCATGAAGGTCAGGATCGGGGTATCCCGCAGCCGTGTGACCTCCATCAGCTTGATGGTCCGTTCCTCAACACCCTTGGCGCTGTCGATCACCATCAGACACGCATCCACCGCCGTCAGGGTCCGATAGGTATCTTCGGAAAAATCTTCGTGGCCCGGCGTGTCCAGCAGGTTGACCAGCTTGTCCGCATAGGGAAACTGCATGACAGAGGTCGTTACGGAGATCCCCCGCTCCTTCTCCATCTCCATCCAGTCGGACTTGGCATGCTGGCCGGATTTCTTGCCCTTGACGGTGCCGGCGGTTTGCAGGGCCTTGCCGAACAGCAGGACTTTCTCGGTGATGGTGGTCTTACCGGCGTCCGGATGCGAGATGATCGCAAACGTCCGCCGCTTGGCGATTTCCGCGGAAAGCGAAGTCATAGTGTAAATAGCCTGAATTGACGCAAATGGACTGGAAAGCCCGACATTATAAATTCTGAACAGCCCGGACGCGAACCCGGACTACTCCTTACAGATACCGACTCTCTTCGAGCGTGACCAGGCGCTGGGGATGGAACACCATCAGGCTCGCCACCACCACACCGTTAACGAAGGCTTCCGGAATCACAAACAGCGGCATGTAGCGCAGGTACTCGGTGTAGAGGGTATGCCAGTCGTAGACTCCGGCGAGACCAAGAATGGCCACCATGACCGTACCGGAGACCGCAGCGGCGATCGCCGCTCCGAAGTAACCACAGAAAAACAGGTAGGCAAAAAACAGACGAAAACCGCATCGCCGCTCCCAGAGCACGATGCCGTAGGTCACGACAACCGGGAGAATGACGGTGACCACACCATCAAGCCCAATCGCGGACCAGGGTTCGCGACCGATCAAAGCCATGATAAGCAAAGCGACAACGCCACCCAGCATCGCAAAAGCCCACCCCACGGCCAGTGTCACCGCCGTGAGCCCCAGTACATGAATGCTCAGACCCGGCGACAATCCCGCTCGCACGCACCAAAGCAGAACCAGCAGGATCACGCTCGCGAAGACGGTATGCTGATAGAGTCGCTCGACGGCCAGCTGCGCCCAATCGGCTGACCAGAGCGCAAACACCACCACGCCCAGCAGGACCCCATCCATCAGCCATAGCCAACCTGCGCCAAGCAGTTCCGGCGTCAGCCCCATTCAGCCGGCTCCCGGCCCTTCCAGAGCGAGAACCAGGGCATCTTCCCGGGCTGGCGATGCCGGATAGTACCCCGGCCGCTCACCAATCTGGACGAATCCCTCCGTTTTGTAGAGGCCAATAGCAACGTCATTGGAACGCCGGACTTCCAGCAACACCCGGCACATTTTCTCTCGAAAGGACTCGCCAATCAGGTGTCGAAGTAACAGGCGTCCGGCTCCTGAGCCCCGCCACTGAGAGCCGACACACAGGTTGAGGAGATGGGCTTCGTCAAAGAGATAGGCAACGACAGCATAGCCCTGCAGGGTGTCCTCATCGGCCAAACCCCAAAGCCGATAGTCCGGCCGGAAGCAATCGCGAAAGAGCGCCTCACTCCAGGGATGGGAGTAGCCGGTCAACTCAATCGAAAGGATATCGGGAATGTCTGCGGGATCGAGCGGCCTGACCCGGCGAGTGGCGGAAGCCACATCCTGATAGGATTGCCGCGGCCCCATTAGCGCGCTCCAATCACACGGTCCTGCAGCCGATGCCATAGGCTACGCTTTTTCTCGTGGTCTCCAGCCAATGCCGCAAGCGTATCGGGCGCCTCCACTACGGCTTCAGACAAGGCCGCCATAAGAGCCTGGTGCTGCTCTGGCTGCCCGCTCAGCGAGCCCAAACAAACGACTTTCCGCTGCCCGACCTGCTCTGCCAGGGAGTGCAGGATCATTCGCAGATCCCGGTCGGCGCTCTTCAAAACGCGCGGGTTGTTGAAGACAGGCCAAACCAGTCGCTTTTGCTGTATCTGGGTATCACCGATCGCACGCAGGATATTGGCCGCCAGTTTGGCCTGGAGCTCTTCGCTGACGTCTGCCGACACGGGGCTGACGAGAGCAAACTGATCGCCCCACCAGATCCCCATATCCACACTGACACCTGCGAGTATCCGTGAGGCCTCATCCACCTCGAGCTCAGACACCAGGCTACTCTCGACGACAGATTCATGGGTGGATGCGTCCGGCTCGGGCCCTGCCTTGCTCGTTGCCTCGTCGGTTGCGGGCTTCGCTGGTGGGGTCGCCGAATCACCGCTTTTTGCCCCCCCGTCGATGCTCTGAAGCAACTCCTTGACGCTTTTACCAGGTGGAAGCGGCGCCTCCTCTGGGCGATCACGAGTGGGGACAGAAAGACCGCCCTGAGCGTCGGAAGCACTCTTGCCCCCCGCCGTTTCCGGTTCGGTAAAGTCGAAGTCCGGACTGGGTGCGGCTCCTGGCAACGGGACACGCGCATACCAGAGCTGAACGCCCATGCGGGAGAGGTAGTACTGGCGCTCGGCTTCAGTGGTGGTCATGGGGCGTTACGGCGTTTTCCGGCTGCAGATTTCAGAGGCACGGGTGTGTGCTGGATCTGGAGAGTATACGTGATTCGGGGCGATGTGTTGATGGTTGGGTTTGAGTGGACCGGGCCTGTGGTGGCCGTGAGTGGCCGCCCGCAGGTCGGCGCCGCAGGTCACTTTTGTATGGCCAATAAAAAACCCCAACACGTTACCGTGCTGGGGTTTCGGATTTAGGAGCCTGACGATGACCTACTCTCGCATGGGCAGATGCCACACTACCATCGGCGCTGGTTCGTTTCACTACTGAGTTCG
>NZ_RHGZ01000051.1:0-5790 GCF_003789045.1 Marinobacter sp. R17
ACCCTGTCAACCGTTGTTTTGAAGAAATCTGAAACTCGAAATTCTTAATCAAAACAATCGGTTGCTTTTCGATTCCGAGCCCGCTTCAGTGGCGTACCCCTCGAAAGAGATGCGCATTCTACAGACCCCAGCGGACCTGTAAAGCCCTTTTTAAAGCTTTTTATCCAAAGTCTCGGTTTTCCGAAATGAACTGTTCAGAAGACGACCAGATACTCCCCGAATCCGATCATAAAACCACCAAAAAGCCGCAAACCCGGCAAAACGGCGTCGAAGGTAAAGACCAACTCCCTGCCTGAAAATCCACACGAGCACCCATAAACGACAAAAGGGCTGTTTCCAGTCTGGAAACAGCCCTTTTTTTCAGAAAGAACGCCGGCCTTATTGGCCGCCTTCATTTCCGTCAGAAGCAACCGGCTTGGTTCGCCTCATTTTACGGAACAACGCCTGAGTCGGTCCGGACAGCCCATAGACCAGGAAACCGACAAAAAGCACCGTCCCAGGATCCAATGTCACGACCACAAACACCAGGACCACGACAAGAATGGCCGCAAAAGGCACACGCCCCCGCAAGTCCAGATCCTTGAAGCTGCGGTAGAGGATGTTGCTGACCATCAATACGCCCGCGCCAGCGACCACCAGAACCGTCAGCAACTTGAGCCAGACCTGGGGCTCGAATCCCTGGAAGCACCAGACCAGCCCCGCCACAACAGCAGCGGCCGACGGACTTGGCAAACCGACAAAATATTTCTTGTCGACCGAACCAATCTGAGTATTGAAGCGCGCCAAACGTAAGGCGGCACCTGCCACGTAAATAAAGGTAATGGCCCAGCCGAATTTACCGAAGCTGTTCAGAGACCAGAAAAATGCCACCAAACCCGGCGCAACGCCAAAGGCGACCATGTCGGCCAGGCTGTCGTACTCCTCACCGAACTTGCTTTGGGTATTGGTCATCCTGGCGACACGGCCGTCCAGACCATCCAGAATCATGGAGACAAAGATGGCAATTGCCGCTTTCTCAAACATGCCATTGGCGGCCGACACCATCGCGAAGAAGCCTGAAAACAGCGAAGCCGTCGTCAGCAGGTTGGGCAGCAGGTAAATCCCCTTGCGACGGACCCGCGCGCCCTCAACCACTTCTTCTTCCACAACTTCTCCATCCTGCTGCAGCGCTTCATCTGTGTTCGAGACGCTGTGTTCCGATTCGTTTTTTTCGCTCATTCCGATTCAACCCACAAAACATGCAACGGGCATTATAGCTGATCCACCACCCTGCACGGTCAAGTGACAGAAATGCAAAGCAAGATGCCCACAACGAAAAAACGCGACCCGAAGGTCGCGTTTTCCGACAAAGCTAACGCTTAGTTCTTTTCCTTGTCCACGATCTTGTTCGCGGAGATCCACGGCATCATGGAACGCAGTTTCTCACCCACCACTTCAATGTCGTGACCGGCATTGAGGCGACGGCGCGCCGTCATGGACGGGTAGTTGGTATTGCCTTCCTGGATGAACATCTTGGCGTATTCACCGCTCTGGATGCGCTTCAGTGCATTGCGCATGGCTTCACGGGACTGCTCGTTGATGACCTCAGGACCGGTGACGTACTCACCATACTCCGCATTGTTGGAGATGGAGTAGTTCATGTTGGCGATACCGCCTTCATACATCAGGTCGACGATCAGCTTCAGCTCGTGCAGACACTCGAAGTACGCCATTTCCGGCGCGTAGCCCGCCTCGGTCAGCGTTTCGAACGCCGTTTTCACCAGCTCAACGGTACCGCCACACAGAACGGCCTGCTCACCAAACAGGTCGGTTTCGGTTTCGTCCTGGAATGTGGTTTCGATGATACCGGTACGGCCACCGCCGATCGCACTGGCGTAGGACAGCGCAATGTTCTTGGCGTTGCCGGAAGCGTCCTGGTGGATGGCGATCAGGTCCGGAATACCGCCACCACGAACAAACTCGGTGCGTACGGTATGGCCCGGCGCCTTCGGTGCCACCATGATCACGTCCAGATCCTTGCGAGCCACGATCTGGTTGTAGTGAACGTTGAAGCCGTGGGCGAACGCCAGCACGCCACCGTTCTTCAGGTTTGGTTCGATCTCGTTTTCGTAGATGGCTTTCTGGTTCTCGTCCGGAGCCAGAACCATCACGATGTCCGCTTCTTTGGACGCTTCGGCAACCGTCTTGACGGTCAGGCCAGCGCCTTCGGCCTTGGCGGCTGAGGAAGAGCCGGCACGCAGACCGACCACAACGTCGACGCCGGAATCCTTCAGGTTGTTGGCGTGAGCGTGGCCCTGGGAGCCGTAGCCAATGATCGCCACTTTCTTGCCCTGGACGATGGAGAGATCACAATCTTTATCGTAAAAAACCTGCATAACTTTCCCCTGTTACCTATCGGACCGCATCCGGTCGCGAGTCTTTAAATGGTGACTATCAGTTACTGAGAATCAGATACTGAGAACTTTTTCACCCCGGGCGATGCCCGAGACGCCTGAACGTACGACCTCCAGAACACCGGTGGTGCCGACCGCCTGGATAAAGGCATCGAGCTTGTCACTATCCCCGGCCAACTGGACGGTATAGACCGTACTGGTCACGTCCACGATCTGACCCCGGAAAATATCGACGGTTCGCTTGATCTCCGCGCGTTGCGATCCACTCGCTTTGAGCTTGATCAGCATCAGTTCGCGTTCGATGTGCGAGCCCTCGGTCAGGTCCACCAGCTTGACCACCTCGATCAGCTTGTTCAGCTGCTTGGTAATCTGCTCGATAACCCGATCCGACCCCGTCGTGGTGACCGTCAGTCGAGAGAGCGTTTCATCCTCAGTCGGCGCGACCGTCAGGGTCTCGATGTTGTAGTTGCGCTGGGAAAACAGGCCGACAACGCGAGACAGCGCACCCGGCTCGTTTTCAAGCAAAACAGAAATGATTCGACGCATGGATCACACCCTCTCCGTTTTGCTGAGCCACATATCCTTCATCGAGCCACGGGCCACCTGCATCGGGTAGACGTGTTCGTGCGGATCAACATAAATATCGATGAAGACCAGCTTGTCCTTCATCGCGAAGGCTACCTTGAGCTTGGGCTCAAGATCTTCCTTGCGGTCGATGCGAATACCCACGTGGCCATAGGCCTCGGCCAGCTTGATGAAATCCGGCAAGGATTCCATGTAGGACTGGGAGTGACGGGACTCGTAGTTCATGTCCTGCCACTGCTTGACCATGCCCAGGGCCTGGTTGTTCAGGTTGACCACCTTCACCGGCAGATTGTACTGCTTGCAGGTACTCAGCTCCTGGATGTTCATCTGGATACTGCCCTCGCCGGTGACGCAGATGACGTCATCGTCGGGGTAGCTCAACTTGACACCCATGGCCGCCGGCAGGCCGAAGCCCATGGTGCCGAGGCCGCCAGAATTGATCCAGCGATTGGGTTTGTTGAACTTGTAGTATTGGGCTGTGAACATCTGGTGCTGGCCGACGTCGGTCGTCACATAGGCGTCGCCGTTGGTCAGCCGGTGCAACGCTTCGATCACTTCCTGGGGCTTGATGTAGGTATCGCTCTTTTCGTAGCGCATACCGTGAAACGCCCGCCACTCGTCGATCTGCTTCCACCAGGCCTTGAGTGCATCGTTGTCCGGCTTGGCCTTGCTTTCCTTGACCAGGGCAATCAGCTCTTTGAGCACCGAATCCACCGGACCGACAATGGGCACGTCGGCTTCGACCGTCTTGGAAATGGACGCCGGGTCGATATCGATGTGGATGATGCGTGCGCCCGGACAGAACTTCTCGGTGGCATTGGTCACCCGATCGTCGAAACGGGCACCCACCGCGAGGATCAGATCCGAGTGGTGCATGGCCATGTTCGATTCATAGGAACCGTGCATCCCCAGCCAGCCCAGTGACTGCTTGTCGGAGGCCGGGAAGCTGCCAATGCCCATCAGGGTATTGGTGACCGGATGGCCCAGCATGTGCGCCAGGTCCGTCAATTGCTCCGAGGCCTTGCCAAGAACGACGCCACCACCGGCATAGATGATGGGACGCTTGGCCGCCAGCAGCATTTCCGCCGCCTTGCGGATCTGGCCGGCATGGCCCCGAATCGCAGGATTGTAGGAGCGCAGTTTGACCTTTTTGGGGTACTCGTACTCGTAGCGCTCGTTAGGCGTGGTCATATCCTTGGGGATGTCGACCACCACCGGTCCCGGACGGCCGGTCGCCGCAATGTAGTAGGCCTTGCGGATAACTTCGGGGATCTCCGACGGATGACGCACACTGATATTGTGCTTCACCACGGGACGGGATACACCGATCATGTCCGTTTCCTGGAACGCATCCTCGCCGATCAGGGTGGAAGCCACCTGACCACAGAGAACCACCATCGGAATGGAATCCATGAAGGCTGTGGCAATGCCGGTAATGGTGTTGGTCGCACCGGGACCGGACGTCACCAGAACGGTACCGGGCTTGCCACTGGCCCGAGCGTAACCGTCCGCCATGTGAACAGCGGCCTGTTCATGGCGAACCAGGATGTGTTTGACCTTGTCCTGCCTGAACAGGGCGTCATAGATATGCAGCGCTGCACCACCCGGATAACCGTAGATGTACTCGATCCCTTCATCCTGCAGGGAACGGATCAGCATGTCTGCGCCAGACAATAACTCCACTTTCTCTACCCTCTCTATAGAGTGAATGTACCGGACTGTCGCCGGTTGCCTGGGGTTCCGGTGCATTGCTTCTTGTGAAAGCCGGACCGGACATTCCACCACACTGAGGGACGCAGAGGTTGTCTCTCCTGGCCAGCCGGGCCTCCTGAGGGTGCCGGAGGTCGGCCATTCGTCGGGCTGCACGAAATACAGCCCCATCGCGCGGGCTGCGCGAAAGGTCCAGCGTGGTAATCAACGGGGATACTGCTCGGGATTGCCTGCCGTATTCACCCCTGTTTTCAGGCAATCGCCAATTGTGACAGCGGGAAACGTCCTGTCAATAGCGAAGCCTCGCCAAGGCGCGCCGCGGCGGGTTTTGGGGACCAATGCGGTTACATAATTACGACAGCCCGATGCTGGCCATCGCACAGTTTTTGGCTAATCCTAAGCAGAACAGGCCCAGCCATGGCAGAATGGCGGCGTGACGACAGTTGAATCCGCCGGCAATGTCCGATTGCCGGTTGAACAGGGAAACAGGTTGTATCTGCATGAAAACACTTGGCATTGCTCTGACCTTTTTACTCGCCATCAGCTCTATTACGGCAACCGCCGCTTCCGTCTACAAGTGGAAGGATGAAAATGGCGTCGTTCACTTCGGCGACCAGAAACCGATGAACAAGCAGAGCGAGACCGTCAATGTTCGCTCCGGCACGTCCAAGGCGGACACCGACGAGAAACGGATGTCGCCCCAACAGGAAGTCGACGCCCTCGACAAATCCCGCGCCGAGCAGGCCAAGAAAGACAAAGAGAGCCGAGAGGAAGAAGCTCAGGCCAAGCAACGCCAGAAGAATTGCGAAATCGCCACCAAGAACCTGCAGACCATCAGCAACCACGCCCGCATCAAGATCAGCGAAGACGGCGAGCAGCGCTACCTGACTCCGGAAGAAATCCAGGAAAAGAAAGAGCAGTTCCAGAAAATCATCGATGAAGATTGCGCGAACTGAGCCCTCGTCGTCTCAAAATAAAAAGGTTCATCGCACTTTACCGGGAAAAGCGGCTTTGATTTTCAGGAAGAAGTAGTCGTTATCCCGGTAGCCGTACGCCATCCGCTTGATCACCTTGATTTTATTGTTCATCCCCTCCAGCACGC
>NZ_RHGZ01000052.1:0-4649 GCF_003789045.1 Marinobacter sp. R17
GGCGTGAAGGTCAGTTTTTCAGGTACCATTTTGGAAGCGGCTGTTGGTGTTGGTTTCTTGGGTAAGGTCTTGAAACCTTAACACTTTCAGCCGCTTTCTTTTATGCCCTGTGAGAAATCCGGGTTAGAATGCTGCAAAGGCGCCGTGGACGTAGGTTGGGCTGACGCAGGAAGCCCAACAAACCGGGTTTGCGACCTATCCCATTCAATACCGGCCAAGCCGGTTTTTGAGACCCATGCTCCAAGCATGCCCGCGATAACGGGAACGTCCGGTGCCCGCTTATTGTTGGGCTTCCTGCGTCAGCCCAACCTACCCGATTGAAGTTTTATCGGTCGGGCATGTAGCCGATGCTTCAGCTTCGGAGGGCCCGGTAGGGCCCCGGGGCATGTGGGGATTGGGTGTAACCCATGTTGCCGGTTCAAAGTGTTACCCATGCTCCGGTTGAACAGGGAGAGGGGGAGGCGGCCAAGCTCCAGCTTCCGGGCCGCCCCAACCAACCGGGTCTTACTACCAAGTGATGAGATAACTTGGTCTGCGGGTCAATTGTTGCACAGGTTGCCAAATCCAAGAATGTCAGGAGAGGCGGGAAGAGTTCCCGGTTCGTTGCTGAATCTGACAACAAGAGTAATGGGAGAGCGCAACCATGTATGCAACACGATTCGGAAAACAGTTTGCCGCCAGTGCGCTGGCGCTGGCTGTTTCATGGAGTGTCCAGGCCGCCGGCGTCACCGATGACGACCTGATGAATGACCAGGATACGGTCGACGATGTGGTGACTTACGGGATGGGTCTGCAGGGCCAGCGTTACAGCCCGATGAACGACCTGTCCACCGAGAACGTCAAGCAACTGCAGCCGGTATGGGCGTTCTCCTTTGGCGGTGAAAAACAGCGCGGCCAGGAATCCCAGCCGCTGGTGAAAGACGGCGTCATGTACGTCTCCGCCTCCTATTCCCGCGTGTACGCCATCGACGCCAAGACGGGCGACGAAATCTGGCAGTACGACGCCCGCCTGCCGGACGGCATCATGCCCTGCTGTGACGTGGTCAACCGGGGCGTGGCCCTGTACGGCGACAAGGTGATCTTCGGCACGCTGGACGCCAAGCTGGTCGCCCTGAACAAGGACACCGGCAAGGTGGTGTGGATCAAGAAAGTGGCCGACTATCAGGCCGGCTACTCCATCACCGCGGCGCCGATCATCGTCAAGGGCAAGCTGATCACCGGCGTGTCCGGCGGTGAGTTCGGTATCGTCGGCAAGGTCGAAGCCTACGACCCGAACACCGGCGAAATCCTGTGGACCCGCCCGACCGTGGAAGGTCACATGGGCTACGTCTACAAGGACGGCAAGAAGATCGAGAACGGCATCTCCGGCGGCGCGCCCGGCAAGACCTGGCCCGGTGACATGTGGAAGAACGGCGGCGCGGCGCCCTGGCTCGGCGGCACCTACGATCCGGAAACCGACAGCCTGTTCTTCGGCACCGGTAACCCGGCCCCGTGGAACTCGCACCTGCGTCCGGGCGACAACCTGTTCTCCTCCTCCCGTCTGGCGATCGACCCGGACGACGGCAGCATCAAGTGGCACTTCCAGACCACTCCGCACGACGGCTGGGATTATGACGGCGTCAACGAGCTGGTCTCCTTCGACCTGAAGGAAAACGGCAAGACCATCAAGGCCGCCGCCACCGCGGACCGGAACGGCTTCATGTACGTGCTGAACCGCGAGAACGGCGACTTCATCCGCGGCTTCCCGTTCGTGGACAAGATCACCTGGGCCAAGGGCCTGGATGAGAACGGCCGTCCGATCTACGCCGACAACGGTCGCCCGGGCGATCCGGCCGACATGAAGGGCGAGAAGGGCAAAGTGGTGGTGGCCCAGCCGGCCTTCCTCGGCGGCAAGAACTGGATGCCGATCGCCTACAACCCGAACACCGAACTGTTCTACGTGCCGTCCAACGAGTGGTCCATGGACATCTGGAACGAGCCGGTCTCCTACAAGAAAGGCGCGGCTTACCTGGGTGCCGGGTTCACCATCAAGCCGGCGCACGATGACTACATCGGTGTACTGCGGGCGATGGATCCCAAGACCGGCAAGGAAGTCTGGCGCTACGAGAACACCGCGCCGCTGTGGGGTGGTGTCATGACCACCGCCGGCAACCTGGTGTTCACCGGTACGCCGGAAGGCTACTTCAAGGCGTTTGACGCCCGTACCGGCAAGGAACTGTACAAGTTCAACACCGGTACCGGCATCGTCGGCACGCCGATCACCTGGAAGATGGGTGGCGAGCAGTACGTCTCCATCACCACCGGCTGGGGCGGCGCGGTCCCGCTGTGGGGCGGCGAAGTGGCCAAGGTGGTGAAGGACTTCAACCAGGGCGGTACGGTCTGGACTTTCAAACTGCCGAACGACAACGTGGCCAGCCGCTGATCTATCGCGGTGGCCGGTGACGAATCCCGGGCGGCGAGTCGTTAACGACCCGTAATAAAGTCCGGGATAACCGCCAGGCCACGTATGCCGGGTCTTGGGCCTGGCACTTATGAGAAGGGCTCCGATGGAGCCCTTTTTTATTTGAACTTATGCCGATTTTTTCCTACTACCAAATAACGAGATGGACGCATCGAAGGAACCATTTCGTGGCCAACAGGTGCTGGCTAGAGTGAAATCGTAGACGCAGGATTCGCCTCATGCGGTCCAAGTGCGGTCGCGACCATATAACAAGAGAGGTCACTATCATGATTTACGCTCAACCTGGTAAGGAAGGCTCCGTCGTCTCCTTTAAACCCCGCTATGAAAACTACATCGGTGGCGAATGGGTCGCCCCGGTGAAAGGGCAGTATTTCGAGAACATCACCCCGGTTACCGGTGATGTGATCTGTGAAATCCCGCGTTCCACCGCGGAAGACATCGACCTGGCGCTGGATGCCGCCCATAAGGCCGCGCCGGCCTGGGGGCAGACATCGGCCACCGAGCGCTCCAATATCCTTTTGAAGATCGCCGACCGCCTGGAGCAGAACGTTGAACTGCTGGCCGTGGCGGAAACCTGGGACAACGGCAAGGCGGTCCGCGAGACCCTGAATGCCGACATCCCGCTGGCGGTGGATCATTTCCGCTACTTCGCCGGCTGCATCCGCGCCCAGGAAGGCCATATGGGCGAAATCGACGGCAACACCATCGCCTACCATTTCCACGAGCCGCTGGGTGTCGTGGGCCAGATCATCCCCTGGAACTTTCCGATCCTGATGGCCGCCTGGAAACTGGCGCCGTGCCTGGCCGCCGGTAACTGCACCGTGCTCAAGCCTGCCGAGCAGACCCCGGCCTCCATCCTGGTTGTGATGGAACTGATCGGCGACCTGCTGCCGCCGGGCGTGATCAACGTCGTCAACGGCTTCGGCAGCGAAGCCGGCCAGGCGCTGGCCACCAGCAAGCGCATCGCCAAGATTGCGTTCACCGGCTCCACGCCGGTCGGCTCGCACATCATGAAGTGCGCCGCCGAGAACATCATTCCGTCCACCGTCGAGCTGGGCGGCAAGTCGCCGAACATCTACTTCTCCGACGTCATGGACGCCGAGCCGGAATTCATCGACAAGTGCGTCGAGGGTGTGGTGCTGGCGTTCTTCAACCAGGGCGAAGTCTGTACCTGTCCGTCCCGGGCGCTGGTGCAGGAAGACATGTACGACGCCTTCATGGCCAAGGTCATCGAGCGCACCAAGTCGATCAAGCGCGGCAACCCGCTGGATACCGACGTGCAGGTGGGCGCCCAGGCCAGTAAGGAACAGTTCGACAAGATCATGTCCTACCTGGAAATCGGCAAACAGGAAGGCGCTGAAGTACTGACCGGCGGTGGCCGCGAGGAACTGGACGTCGAGTTCAACAACGGCTTCTACATCCAGCCGACCCTGTTCAAGGGCGACAACAAGATGCGCGTCTTCCAGGAAGAGATCTTCGGCCCGGTAGTGGGTGTCACCACCTTCAAGGACGAAGCGGAAGCGCTGGCCATCGCCAACGACACCGAGTTCGGCCTGGGCGCCGGCGTCTGGACCCGCGACACCAACCGTCAGTACCGGATGGGCCGTGGTATCCAGGCCGGTCGGGTGTGGATGAACTGCTACCACGCCTACCCGGCGGGTGCGGCCTTCGGCGGCTACAAGAAGTCCGGTGTTGGCCGCGAGACCCACAAAATGGCGCTCGAACACTATCAGCAGACCAAGAACATGCTGATCAGCTACGACACCAACCCGCTGGGCTTCTTCTGAGGCCGGGCGAGACCCGAACTGGCTGAGAAGTCAGTAGACGAGGCGAGGTGACACAGGGAGGTGTCAACTGAACACGGTCCGGCCCCTCCGACCGGACCCCAACAGATTGCGTCTGTGTCCTCCTGCCATTGTTTGCGGCCCCTTTTGGGGCCGCTTTTTTGTGCGCCCGGCACGGGCGCACTCCTGGAGGTGCAAGTCCTCCCGTGAGCTGGCCACAGCGAGCGAAGTGAAGCGCAACTGCGGAAGGGCGACTGACCGTGGGGAGGAAGCGTGAAGCGTAAACCGTGAGCCGATGAACAAGAATCGGATACGAGGCGCTGCCGAGCAGGGCGAGCGGGCAAGAAGCCGCGAAGCTCTTGTGGCCAAGGCGAGGTGGCGTATATCCGGCGGTTGTGCGGTGA
>NZ_RHGZ01000053.1:0-4287 GCF_003789045.1 Marinobacter sp. R17
GCTCCACGCTTCCTCCCCACGGTCGGTCGCCCTTCCGCAGTTGCGCTTCACTTCGCTCGCTGTGGCCAGCTCACGGGAGGACTTGCACCTCCAGGAGTGCGCCCGTGCCGGGCGCACAAAAAAGCCGACCCGAGGGTCGGCTTTTCAGCATCCATTCATCCTGCGCCATGGCTGGCGTTTATTTCACCACTTTGAGGCTGGGCTTGCCAGATGGGCGTTCGGGCTGACTCTGCCCGTCACCGGAATCCGTACCCGTTCCATCTGGATCCGGCGTGCCCGGCTCACTGCCAAACACCATGCCTTCGCCGTTCTCGCGGGCGTAGATGGCCAGCACCGCGACCATCGGTACCGACACCTGCATGGGAACGCCGCCAAAGCGCGCGTTAAACTCAAGGGCGCTGTTGCCAATCATCAATCCCTTCACCGCACTGGGGCTGATGTTGAGGACGATCTGACCGTTAGCCACGTGCTCCGCCGGCACCTGGACACCCTGCACGCCCGCATCCACCAGGATGTAGGGCGTGCAGTTGTTATCCAGAATCCACTCGTTGAAAGCGCGCACCAGGTAGGGCCGGCTTGCTGTCATTCTGAATGCCTTCTCAGACATAACGCCTCCCGCTCAGGCTCGAAAATACATGGGTTCGGCTTAGCTGCGAATGTCTTCTTCGAGATCAGACAGGCTCGCCTTGAACCCCTCACGCTGGAACAGACGCTCCATGTACTTGATCAGGGGCTTGGCCTGCTTCTCGGAAAGCTCGATTCCCAGGGCCGGCAGGCGCCAGAGGATCGGACCGATACAGCAGTCAACGATGGTAAATTCCTCAGACAGGAAGTACGGCATCTCGCCAAACAGTGGTGCCGTGGCGAGCAGGCTTTCGCGCAACTCCTTGCGGGCGGCATCGGAGGCCTTGGCATTTGGCTGCGCCAGGATCTGGTCGACCAGGCCACACCAGTCTTTCTGGATGCGATGAATCATCAGACGGCTGTTGGCACGGGCAACCGGGTAGACCGGCAACAGCGGCGGATGTGGAAAACGCTCATCCAGGTATTCCATCATGATATTGGGCTCGTAGAGCACCAGATCACGATCAACCAGCGTGGGCAGCGCGTTGTAAGGATTCAGGTCGGAGAGTTCCTCCGGCGGGTTATCGGGATCCACGTCGACAACGTCCACCGTGACGCCCTTTTCAGCAAGTACGATACGCACCCGGTGGCTGTAATGGCTCGCCGGATCGGAAAAAAACGTCATTGATGACCGCTTGGTCACAACGCCCATAGAACTACTCCACGATTGCAGATACACAGAGATGAAATGGCTAAACGCAAAATTCCAGTGGGCTGACTTGCGCCCTACTGGAATTCTTGCAAAGCGGGATTATACCTGATTCTTTAGTGTACGTCTTTCCAGTACTCCCGATTGAGCAGGAAAGCAAACACGAAGAAGATGGCAATAAAGATCAGGACAAACATCCCCAGCCGCTCACGCTGGAGCTTGACCGGATCAGCCATGTAGGCCAGGAAGTTGGTCAGATCGTACATGGCGGCGTCGAAGTCGCCGGGATCCATGGTTCCCTCGATCGCCCACTCCGGGCAGGCGGTATCGTTCACCTCATTGCCGCTGAGCGGATCGATGCGCGACTGGTGGCCGATTTCCGGCTTCACGGCGCACAGCCCCTGCATATTCACCAGAACATGGGGCATACCCACGTTTTCGAAAACCACATTGTTGACGCCCATGGGGCGGGAATCGTCCTTGTAGAAACCGCGCAGATAGGAGTAGATCCAGTCCGTCCCACGCAGGCGGGCTTCGAGTGTCAGATCCGGCGGCGGGTTGCCGAACCAGGCTTCGGCCTGGTCCTTGTCCATACTGTTCTTCATCAACTCACCAATCTTGGCATCGGTAAAGATCAGGTTGTCCTCGTAGAGCTCCTCCGGGATCCCCGTGTCATTCGCCACCCGCTTGTAACGGGCGTACTGCATGGAATGGCATCCCATGCAGTAATTCGTGAACAAGGCCGCCCCCCGCTGCAACGAGGCTTTGTTGGAGAGATCCGGCTCCATGTGATCGAGGGGCATGCTGCCTTCACCAGCCGCCATACCTAGAACCGGCAAACAGATCAGGAAGAGACCCGCAATTATGTTTCTCATCACCCTGTCACCCTCTCCGGAACCGGTTTCGTTTTTTCCATCCTTGTATAGAACGGCATGAGGATAAAGTAGAGGAAATACAGCGTCGTCAACACCTGCGCCAGACCGGTGCGCAGGGCGCTCGGCGGCTTGATGCCCAGGTAACCCAGCACGATGAAGCTAATGGCAAAGATGGCCAGGGCAACCTTGCTCATCCAGCCCTTGTAGCGCATCGAGCGCACCGGGCTGCGATCCAGCCAGGGCAGCACGAAAAGAATGGCAATCGCGGCGCCCATGACCACCACACCCCAGAACTTGGCCGGCAAGCCGAACAGGTCCACCGTCACTGAGCGCAACATGGCGTAGAACGGCGTGAAGTACCACACCGGCGCAATGTGCGCAGGGGTTTTCAGCTGGTTGGCGGGCTCAAAGTTCGGCTTCTCCAGGAACAGACCGCCCATTTCCGGGAAAAAGAACACAACGACGCAGAAGATGAACAGGAAGACCGCCACACCGACTATATCGTGAACGGTGTAATAGGGATGGAAAGGGATACCGTCTTTGGGGATGCCGTTCTCATCCTTGTTCTTCTTGATTTCGATGCCGTCCGGATTGTTCGACCCCACTTCGTGAAGCGCCAGGATATGCAAAACCACCAGACCCAACAGGACGATGGGCAGCGCGATCACATGCAGTGCAAAGAAGCGATTGAGCGTGATGCCGGAGATGAGGTAATCACCGCGAATCCACAGCGAGAGGTCGTCGCCGATGCCGGGAATGGCGCCAAACAGGTTGACGATCACCTGTGCGCCCCAGTAAGACATCTGCCCCCATGGCAGCAGGTAGCCCATGAAAGCTTCGGCCATCAGCACCAGGTAGATCAGCATACCGAAGATCCAGATCAGCTCTCGCGGCTTTTGGTAGGAGCCGTACATGAGGCCACGGAACATGTGCAGGTACACCACAACGAAGAAGGCAGAGGCCCCCGTGGAGTGCATGTAGCGCAACAACCAGCCCCACTTCACGTCCCGCATGATGTACTCGACCGAGGCGAACGCCCCTTCTGCGGTCGGGTTGTAGCTCATGGTCAGCCAGATGCCGGTCACCAACTGGTTCACCAGCACCAACATCGCCAGCGAGCCGAAGAAGTACCAGATGTTGAAGTTCTTGGGCGCGTAATACTGGGCCAAGTGCTTGTTGTATGCGTCGACAATGGGAAGCCGGGCATCAATCCATTGAATGAGTTTTTGCATCACGCAGCCTCCGGATCAAGACCAATGGTCAGAGTGGTCTCCGAGTCATAACGGTAAGGCGGAACTTCGAGATTCAGTGGCGCGGGCTGACTCTGATAGACGCGGCCGGCGAGGTCGTAGTGCGAGCCGTGACACGGACAGAAAAAGCCGCCCAGCCAGTCCGGCCCCAGATCAGGAGGCGCGACTTCCGGCCGATAGGTGGGCACGCATCCCAGATGGGTACAAATACCGACAAGCACGGCAATGTCCGGCTTCAAAGAACGGTAGATGCCCTCGATGTATTCAGGTTGCTGGGAGGCCTCTTTGGACTGCGGGTCTTTGACCGTGTCGTTGAGCTTCTTGATGTTGTCCAGCATTTCGTCGGTCCGTCGCACTATCCAGACCGGCTTGCCGCGCCACTCAACAGTCACCTGCTGTCCCGGCTCGATCTTGTCGATGCTGACAGAGACCGGGGCTCCTGCCGCCTCGGCTTTGGCGCTAGGATTCCAGGACGCCACGAACGGCACAGCCGCCCCAACGACACCCACACCCCCAACGACAGACGTAGCACCAATCAGGAAGCGGCGCCGGCTTCGGCTCACGTCGCCATTATTCATTATGGTTATCTCCCACCAGGCGATGCGAAGCTGTCCCTACAGGCCGCACATCGTAAGACTTCACAACCCGAAATTTAGTTGTTGAAAATAGTAGTTAAATACCCTGACCCTTACAAGTTGGCAATCCGTGTCGCACGGCGACATCAGGCGCCTCGACGCTAACGGCCCGCTGAATTCCAGACAAAAAAAAGGTTCATCGCGGATTAGCGGGAAAAGAAAAGGAAGACGGCGGTAAAACGGGTTAAGTTTGCTTTCGCCAAAAACCAAACAAAAACCCATTCACCGCCGTCGTTATGAATGCTAATCCTCTT
>NZ_RHGZ01000054.1:0-3153 GCF_003789045.1 Marinobacter sp. R17
TTAAACAGTTGGTTTGGGGTTATATAGTCAAGCAACTAAGCGCATACGGTGGATGCCTTGGCAGTCAGAGGCGATGAAAGACGTGGAAGCCTGCGATAAGGCTCGGGGAGCTGGCAAACAAGCTGTGATCCGGGCATCTCTGAATGGGGAAACCCACCTGGTTTCGGCCAGGTACCTTGCACTGAATCCATAGGTGCAAGGGGCGAACCGGGGGAACTGAAACATCTAAGTACCCCGAGGAAAAGAAATCAACCGAGATTCCCTCAGTAGCGGCGAGCGAACGGGGACCAGCCCTTAAGCTGAACAACTGGTAGGAAAAGGCTCTGGAAAGTGCCGCCATAGTGGGTGATAGCCCCGTATCCGAAACCTGAGTTCAGTGAAATCGAGTAGGACGGGTCACGTGTAATCCTGTCTGAACATGGGGGGACCATCCTCCAAGGCTAAATACTCCTGACTGACCGATAGTGAACCAGTACCGTGAGGGAAAGGCGAAAAGAACCCCTGTGAGGGGAGTGAAATAGATCCTGAAACCGTATGCGTACAAGCAGTCGGAGCCCCTTCGGGGGTGACGGCGTACCTTTTGTATAATGGGTCAGCGACTTATGTTCAGTGGCGAGGTTAACCATCTAGGGGAGCCGTAGGGAAACCGAGTCTGAATAGGGCGACTTAGTCGGTGGACATAGACCCGAAACCGGGCGATCTATCCATGAGCAGGTTGAAGGTGCGGTAACACGCACTGGAGGACCGAACCCACTGTCGTTGAAAAGCCAGGGGATGACTTGTGGATCGGAGTGAAAGGCTAATCAAGCCCGGAGATAGCTGGTTCTCCCCGAAAGCTATTTAGGTAGCGCCTCGGACGAATACCACTGGGGGTAGAGCACTGTTTCGGCTAGGGGGTCATCCCGACTTACCAAACCGATGCAAACTCCGAATACCAGTGAGTACTATCCGGGAGACACACGGCGGGTGCTAACGTCCGTCGTGAAAAGGGAAACAACCCAGACCGCCAGCTAAGGTCCCCAAATACCAGTTAAGTGGGAAACGATGTGGGAAGGCGAAGACAGCTAGGAGGTTGGCTTAGAAGCAGCCACCCTTTAAGGAAAGCGTAATAGCTCACTAGTCGAGTCGGCCTGCGCGGAAGATGTAACGGGGCTCAAACTGGTTACCGAAGCTGCGGCTGCATACATTGTATGCGGGGTAGGGGAGCGTTCTGTAAGCCTGCGAAGGTGTGTCGAGAGGCATGCTGGAGGTATCAGAAGTGCGAATGCTGACATGAGTAACGATAATGCGGGTGAAAAACCCGCACGCCGGAAGACCAAGGGTTCCTGCGCAACGCTAATCGGCGCAGGGTGAGTCGGCCCCTAAGGCGAGACCGAAAGGTGTAGTCGATGGGAAACGGGTTAATATTCCCGTACCTCGCGTGACTGCGATGGAGAGACGGAGAAGGCTAGGTGAGCCGGGCGACGGTTGTCCCGGTTTAAGCATGTAGGAAGAGGACTTAGGCAAATCCGGGTCCTCAATTCTGAGATGCGACGACGAGTGCTGCTTGCAGCGCGAAGTCATTGATGCCCTGCTTCCAGGAAAATCTTCTAAGCTTCAGGTCACGAGAGCCCGTACCCCAAACCGACACAGGTGGTCAGGTAGAGAATACCAAGGCGCTTGAGAGAACTCGGGTAAAGGAACTAGGCAAAATGGTGCCGTAACTTCGGGAGAAGGCACGCTGGTAGTAGGTGAAGCCCCTGCGGGTGGAGCCGAGACCAGTCGAAGATACCAGGCCCCTGCGACTGTTTATTAAAAACACAGCACTCTGCAAACACGAAAGTGGACGTATAGGGTGTGACGCCTGCCCGGTGCCGGAAGGTTAATTGATGGGGTTAGCATTCGTGCGAAGCTCTTGATCGAAGCCCCGGTAAACGGCGGCCGTAACTATAACGGTCCTAAGGTAGCGAAATTCCTTGTCGGGTAAGTTCCGACCTGCACGAATGGCGTAACGATGGGGGCGCTGTCTCTACCCGAGACTCAGTGAAATTGAAATCGCCGTGAAGATGCGGTGTATCCGCGGCTAGACGGAAAGACCCCGTGAACCTTTACTATAGCTTCACAGTGAACTTTGAGCATGCTTGTGTAGGATAGCTGGGAGGCTTTGAAGTGTGGACGCCAGTCTGCATGGAGCCAACCTTGAAATACCAGCCTGGCCTGTTTGAGGTTCTAACTTGGTCCCCTGATCGGGGATGAGGACACTGTGTGGTGGGTAGTTTGACTGGGGCGGTCTCCTCCCAAAGAGTAACGGAGGAGCACAAAGGTGGGCTAAGTACGGTCGGACATCGTACGGTTAGTGTAATGGCACAAGCCCGCTTGACTGCGAGACAGACACGTCGAGCAGGTGCGAAAGCAGGTCATAGTGATCCGGTGGTTCTGTATGGAAGGGCCATCGCTCAACGGATAAAAGGTACTCCGGGGATAACAGGCTGATACCGCCCAAGAGTTCACATCGACGGCGGTGTTTGGCACCTCGATGTCGGCTCATCACATCCTGGGGCTGAAGCCGGTCCCAAGGGTATGGCTGTTCGCCATTTAAAGTGGTACGCGAGCTGGGTTTAGAACGTCGTGAGACAGTTCGGTCCCTATCTGCCGTGGACGTTGGAGATTTGAGGAAAGCTGCTCCTAGTACGAGAGGACCGGAGTGGACGAACCTCTGGTGTTCGGGTTGTTTCGCCAGAAGCATTGCCCGGTAGCTATGTTCGGACAGGATAACCGCTGAAGGCATCTAAGCGGGAAGCCCCTTCCAAGATGAGATCTCCCTGGCCCCTCGAGGGCCCTGAAGAGCCGTTCAAGACCAGGACGTTGATAGGTCGGGTGTGTAAGCGCTGCGAGGCGTTGAGCTAACCGATACTAATTGCTCGTGCGGCTTGACTATATAACACCCAAGCCAACTGCGGATAACGCAGGAAATCGCTTCAGCTTTGAGCTTCGGCTCCGCAATCTTGTCCAACCCAGTGGTCAACCTGTTTGCCTGACGACTATAGCGGTTCGGAACCACCTGATCCCATCCCGAACTCAGTAGTGAAACGAACCAGCGCCGATGGTAGTGTGGCATCTGCCCATGCGAGAGTAGGTCATCGTCAGGCTCCTAAATCCGAAACCCCAGCACGG
>NZ_RHGZ01000055.1:0-2444 GCF_003789045.1 Marinobacter sp. R17
GGGGCAGTGTGTCCGGATAACAGAAATTGACCAATTATTAGGCAATCACGCCCGCAGCTGAGCGGTCATGGCGCTAATCTACCCAGCCTGCGAGACTTGCTGGGTCGCTATGAGAAATCCGGGCTAGAAGAAGCAGCGCTTGAGGCAACGAGTAAACCTCCAAAAGAAATTTGGCTAAAGCTCACAGAGGCTGCAAAGTCTATGGGCTTAGAGGATCGTTGTGAATTCTACAGCCAGCAAATTCAAAACAGTTAACAAGGCCAAGCAGCATCGCGCACTACGTGCGCTGGACCTCGCTACGCTCGGCCGCTGTTGGCGGCGTTAGTGGCCCTGGCCCTGTGGTTTTTTGGGGCAGGTTCGGTGCCAAACCCGCCAAGCCGCTGTCAGGTTCGGTTGCTCAGCAGAAATGGGCGGTGGTGAAAGTGGTGTGCAATGTTCATGGGGCAACCCGCCGCTGCACGCCGTATAAGGGGCCAGTTCAGTGCTCTGGTTCCTGTCGCCATGGGTCCAGTTCGTGCAAGCTGTTACGGAGTTAGCCTGCGAAGTTTGGTGTTGGAAATCAGGTCCAGTGGTTCACGGCACTAACAAGGCCAGTCACAGCGACGCCTTTTCCATTGCGGCTTCGCCTCCATTCCAAAGTCGCGCGTGCTGAGCGGCGTTATAAGTAATAGGGAAATCCGCATGATCAACAAGGCAGTTTTAATTCTTTTGTTTTTATTATCAGGATCAGCTATCGCTGAGGAAAAACCGCCTGAGCTTTGGTCATGGTTTAAAGATCTGAACAAATCCAAAGAGGCCTGCGAGATACAAAGCTCTTATGCTCTACAAGTCCTGGGGCTAGAGAATCAGGTTGAGAATGAGTACGGAATATACGGGAACGTAAAGTCAAATCGTGTTGTAGTTAAGTGTATAGAAATATCACCTATCCAAAGCAAGCTCATGGTTGCAGTTGCTGGCTACAATAGAGATTCCGTTGAGCTTGTGAGAAATAAAATTATTGATTCAATTCAGTAGTATAGAGCTTATAACAAGGCCAGGCACGGCGACGTCTACTACATTGCGGCTTCGCCTCCATTCCGCAGCCGCGCATGCTGGCTGGCGTTAAAAGATGAGGGTTTTGGGCTGGTCGCTGGTTTGAAAGTTAGTTGCCAGTGGTAGGCAGGTTGTCCGAAAGGCTTTCCCAAGTTCGCATGCTTGGCGGCTTCATTTTGCTGCCTTCGGAAAGCGGGGAATCAGCTTTATAGTTTATTTGCTTCGGTGTGGGTTGCTTTCAGCTACCCATTCCGGCAATTTTAGGTTGGCGGCTCCGGTTTGGTGCCGCCGTTTGGCCACAGGTTCGCTGCGCTCACAACGTGCCGTTAGCTTGCTTTGTGGCTCTCATCGTTTAACCAGTGTCTGCTGTGGACTGCCTTCCACTTCGTTCCAGGCAGCCACAGAGCCAGGCGTTATAACCTTTCAGGGAAGTTATGAGCAGGGAAGTAGAAGAGTATAAATCTTTCGTTGATTCACTCGTTGGTATCAAAGACTCTGCTGCGGCGGATTGGGCGCGAGCAGGTCGCTTTCCAGAGGTTCCCGAGAACGAAAGCGTAAACCAGCTGCTCGCCTCCCTAACTGACGCCCAAAGAGCGGTTCTGGGCTCAGTCATCCAAAGTGCTAAAGAGTCTGGAGTTCACGACGCTTTGGTTTATCTGAACGAGAAGATGGTTTCTGGAGAAATTCAGATCACGCAGAGTGGTGCAGAGCTACCCGTTGAGCCATTTGGAACGGAGCTCTATTTTGACTGGATTGCTCGATGCGAGGGTGATGAGTGGCCCGAGTAATCGGTTATAACAATTCGCTCAAGTACGCTCCGGCCTTCGGCCTCCACCGGACGGCCTTGTCAGGCCGCCGCTTAGCTTGGCGTTAGGCATTACTAAGGAACTCGGTATGGTCCTCACCAAGGAAAAAGGTGGGCTAAAGCTCTTGATGGCTATCTGTGTCGTTTTACCGGTCTACGCTCATGGTTATTCCGCGTGGAAAGGCGGCTTCACTGAGGCTGGGTTTCAAGTACATCTCTATATTTTGCCGTTCTCCATACTCTTCTTTCTATTTGCTCTATCAATTCATCGGTCGTTGAGAAATAGGTTGGCGGTCACAGATTCCGGCCTTTTGGTGGAGGACTTTTCGAAAGTTGAGTTTCCGTGGGATGTGATCGAGCGAGTCTCCACGAGGCCGCAACTTTTACCACGAGGTGGCGCATGCCTGTGGCTAGTGTTAAAAACGGAGTGTGATAGCAAGTACACAAACCGGAAAGTACGAAAACTCAATCGCCTGATCGGTGAAGTGGACCCCGAAATTTGGACAGGTGCCTAAGCTCTGATTCATCATCTCCACAAGGAGGAGAATCATGAGCAAGAAACGCAAGCAATACAGCGCATCATTCAAATCCAAAGTCGCCCTGGCCG
>NZ_RHGZ01000056.1:0-2164 GCF_003789045.1 Marinobacter sp. R17
GACCTCCTGCGTGCAAGGCAGGCGCTCTCCCAGCTGAGCTACAGCCCCAGTAAAGCTGTCAAGAATTGGGCAGATCGAGGCGTGTTTGGACGCCGCATAGCCTGCTATGCAAGTCCGAACACAACGATGAGCTGCGCAATTCTGGTGGGTCTGGGTGGACTTGAACCACCGACCTCACCCTTATCAGGGGTGCGCTCTAACCACCTGAGCTACAGACCCAATGGTATGGGCCCGTTTAGACCCTATGCTCTCTCTTCCACTGACCAAGTAATTCGTGTGGGCTCTGACCGAAGCGTTCGGCTTCGTTTAAGGAGGTGATCCAGCCGCAGGTTCCCCTACGGCTACCTTGTTACGACTTCACCCCAGTCATGAACCACACCGTGGTGATCGTCCTCCCGAAGGTTAGACTAACCACTTCTGGTGCAATCCACTCCCATGGTGTGACGGGCGGTGTGTACAAGGCCCGGGAACGTATTCACCGCGACATTCTGATTCGCGATTACTAGCGATTCCGACTTCACGCAGTCGAGTTGCAGACTGCGATCCGGACTACGACGCGTTTTAAGAGATTAGCTTGCCCTCGCGGGTTCGCAGCCCTCTGTGCGCGCCATTGTAGCACGTGTGTAGCCCTGGCCGTAAGGGCCATGATGACCTGACGTCATCCCCACCTTCCTCCGGTTTGTCACCGGCAGTCTCCCTAGAGTTCCCACCATCATGTGCTGGCAACTAGGGATAGGGGTTGCGCTCGTTACGGGACTTAACCCAACATCTCACGACACGAGCTGACGACGGCCATGCAGCACCTGTGTTTGGGTTCCCGAAGGCACCAATCCATCTCTGGAAAGTTCCCAACATGTCAAGGCCAGGTAAGGTTCTTCGCGTTGCGTCGAATTAAACCACATGCTCCACCGCTTGTGCGGGCCCCCGTCAATTCATTTGAGTTTTAACCTTGCGGCCGTACTCCCCAGGCGGTCGACTTAGTGCGTTAACTGCGCCACTAAGACTTCAAGAGTCCCAACGGCTAGTCGACATCGTTTACGGCGTGGACTACCAGGGTATCTAATCCTGTTTGCTCCCCACGCTTTCGCACCTCAGTGTCAGTATTGGTCCAGGTAGCCGCCTTCGCCACTGGTGTTCCTTCCTATATCTACGCATTTCACCGCTACACAGGAAATTCCACTACCCTCTACCATACTCTAGCCAGACAGTTCGAAATGCCGTTCCCAGGTTAAGCCCGGGGCTTTCACATCTCGCTTACCTAACCACCTACGCGCGCTTTACGCCCAGTAATTCCGATTAACGCTTGCACCCTCCGTATTACCGCGGCTGCTGGCACGGAGTTAGCCGGTGCTTCTTCTGTGAGTAACGTCAATCCTCAAGGGTATTAACCTTAAGGCCTTCCTCCTCACTGAAAGTGCTTTACAACCCGAAAGCCTTCTTCACACACGCGGCATGGCTGGATCAGGGTTGCCCCCATTGTCCAATATTCCCCACTGCTGCCTCCCGTAGGAGTTCGGGCCGTGTCTCAGTCCCGATGTGGCTGATCATCCTCTCAGACCAGCTACGGATCGTCGCCTTGGTAGGCCGTTACCCTACCAACAAGCTAATCCGACATAGGCACATCCAATAGCGCAAGGTCCGAAGAGCCCCTGCTTTCCCCCGTAGGGCGTATGCGGTATTAATCCGGGTTTCCCCGGGCTATCCCCCACTACTGGGCAGTTTCCTATGCATTACTCACCCGTCCGCCGCTCGTCAGCATCCAGCAAGCTGGATCTGTTACCGCTCGACTTGCATGTGTTAGGCCTGCCGCCAGCGTTCAATCTGAGCCATGATCAAACTCTTCAGTTTAAATCAAGCAGAAGCCGAAGCTTCTAAATCTGCTCAAGACAACACTCAAATTCATCCTCTCCGAAGAGAGTCTGACAGGTCGCTGCCTCGATATTTCTTGCCGAAATACCTCAGTCAGCGCCCACACGAATTACTTGGTCAATTTTTTAAAGAGCCGGGCTGTTGCCCTGTTGAGGCCGCGTATTCTACCGCTTCGCTCAACCTTGTCAACCGTTATTTTTCAGCGCTTTCGAGGCTTCCGAAAACCGCCGAGTCGTGCCGGCTGACCCGTTCAAGGTGGCGCGCATTCTACACTGCTTTGCCACCCTGTCAACCG
>NZ_RHGZ01000057.1:0-1847 GCF_003789045.1 Marinobacter sp. R17
GCGTGTGTGCCGGGCATGGCACAGAACTAGGGAGGTGAAAGTCCTCCTGCCAGGTGTTCGCAGAGCCGAAGGCTAGGAGAAGGGCAAGGGCGTCATCGCGAGGTGGGGTCTGGAGGAAGCCCAATCCAAAGCGGCGGGGCGACGAACAGGAACCCGATACGAGGTGTGGTACACCCGGGGCGAGCGGGCACGTGACCGCGAAGCCCTCCTTCTGCGACTGGGGTGTGCTTTATAAATCGGGCGTCTACGCCGTGAAAGCTCTGTGCCTTACCCCGGGAGGTCTGCCGCGTGTGGACGGACCCACTGAGAGACGAGCGATCGCCTCTGATCGCGTGGCAGAAATCAGCCGAGGGCATAGTAGGTTCGCCCGTGAACTGAAGGCCCGAACAGAGACAGGAGTCGAGATTCCGTGCAGGGAAACGGGATGGCATCTGCAAAGCAGCTCGCGCTGCCCCTGGAGCAACCAGGGGGTGAACCCGTTTCCGGAAATCGGGAAGACTCGCACTCCGTTCAACCCTCACCGTGGATGGCGCGTGTATTGAGCAGGGACAATCTCAGTCGCGCCCTGAAACAGGTTCGACGTAACAAGGGAGCGCCGGGCATCGACGGCCTGAGTGTGGATGCCCTGCCGGACTATCTGCGCCAGCACTGGCCGGAGATCCGGCGGCAGTTGCTCCAACAGACCTACCGACCGAAGCCGGTGCGGCGGGTCACGATCCCCAAAGCCAACGGCGGTTCCCGCCCATTGGGCATTCCGACGGTGCTGGATCGCTTTATCCAGCAGGCGATTGCCCAGGTCATCCAGCAGGACTGGGAACCCCGCTTCCACCCCCACAGCTATGGCTTCCGCCCGGGGCGCTCTGCTCATCAGGCGGTCCGATACGGACAGCGTTGCGCTCGAGAGGGGCGTAACTGGGTGGTGGACCTGGACTTGGAAGCCTTCTTCGATCGGGTAAACCACGATCGCCTGATGGCACGGCTGAAACGGCACATGCCAGACAGGCCGCTGCTCAGACTGATCAACCGGTACCTGAAGGCAGGCGTCCAGATCGACAACCGCAAAGCCCCGACGCCCGAGGGCGTGCCGCAAGGTGGGCCACTGTCTCCGGTGTTGGCGAATGTGGTGCTGGACGAACTGGATTGGGAGTTAGAGCGGCGCAACCTGCGCTTCGCCCGCTACGCCGATGATTGCCAGATCTATGTTGGCAGTTGCCGTGCTGGCGAGCGGGTTATGGTGAGTCTGACGCGCTTTATCGAGGACTCGCTGAGGCTCACAGTGAATACACGAAAGAGCGCGGTGGATCGGCCTTGGAAGCGTAGCTTCCTGGGCTTCACCCTCAGCAGGAAAGGGCAAAGACTGAAGGTGGCCAACAAGGCCATCGAGAAGTTGAAGGCCACCATCCGGTTGCTGAGCCGTCGCACACGGGGCCACTCAGTGGCCCAGGTGATCGCAGATCTGAAAGAGACCCTGCTTGGTTGGAAAGCGTACTTCGACGCAGCCGAAGTACTGAGCCCGCTGCGGGACCTGGACAAGTGGATCCGGCGGAGAATGAGAAGTTACGTGTGGAAGCAATGGGGTCGAAGGGGATATCGTGAGCTGAGAAAGCGGGGTGTCTCGGTCAAACTGGCCTGGAACACTGCGAAATCAGCCCATGGCCCGTGGCGGCTGAGTCACTCGCCAGCACTGCGACAAGCCTTATCGGCCCGGTTGTTCCGGAGCTATGGATTGCCGGAGTTGGCAGTACGGTAACGGGTTGAATCAAATCACTGAATCGCCGTGGTACGTGATCCGTATGCCCGGTGATGTGGGAGGAGGGGCATCGTGAGGTGCCTCCCTATCCCGATTA
>NZ_RHGZ01000058.1:0-1312 GCF_003789045.1 Marinobacter sp. R17
GGTTCATCGCACTTTACCGGGAAAAGCGGCTTTGATTTTCAGGAAGAAGTAGTCGTTATCCCGGTAGCCGTACGCCATCCGCTTGATCACCTTGATTTTATTGTTCATCCCCTCCAGCACGCTGGTATGCATCCGGTAGCGTGCGCTGGCGACGATGCCGTTCAAGTACCTTTTGAGCCGTCTGGCAAATTGTTGGACTGACGGGAGACCGCTGCTGAGGGCCAGACGGAACCAGTCCTTCCAACGCTTTCGAGCATCCTCCTCAGAAGGGGCATACCAGAGCTCCTTGAGCTGATCTTTCAGCACGTAGACCGTCATGAGTGGCTGGTTGGCCTGGAGCAACTCATCAAGCTTAAGCGCCTGCTCGTCCCTGAGGTTGTCTTTGTTCCTCAACAGCAGCCAACGGCTACGCTTGATCACTTGCCTACCCGATTTGTCGTGTCGGAGCTGATTGGCCTGGTCTACCCGCACCCGATCGATCACCTCCCGCCCGAATTTAGCCACCACATGGAACAGGTCATAAACCACGCAGGCTTGGGGGCAATGGTGCTGGACTTCCAGATCCAGGGCTGTGTTCATGTCCATCGCTACCGCCTCGATACGGGCGCAAGCCTCCGGCCCGAGCCATTCAAAGAAAGGCCGGACGGCCGCGCGGCTGCGCCCTTCACCGACCCACAGGACCTGCTGGGTATCTGCATTGATGACGACGGTGGCGTAACGGTGGCCCTTGAACAAGGCAAACTCGTCCATGATCAAGCGCCGAAGCCGGCGCCGATCCGGCTCAATCACCTCGCGTGTGAGGCGGCGGTGATCAATGGCTTTGACGGTATGCCAGTGCAGGCCCAGCAGCTGGGCGACGTGCTGTACGGGCATCAGGCGCACTAGAGACTCAACCCAGTGGATCATCCCCACCGTCAGACGTTGACGTCCTGATAGCCAGCGAATCTGTTCCAGTCTGGGCCCACAGGCCACACAGCGCACGCGCCGCACGGGCACTTCCAGCCAGACGCGGTAATGGAAGAGGTCGCGTTCTCGGACGCGCCGGATACTGGTGTCATGCACGGCAAGGGTATGCTGGCTACAGCCACTGCAACAGGGCAGGCAATCAGCGGCTGGTTGAAGCCGTATCAACAGGGATTGAGAGTCAATCTGGGTATAGGATTCTATGGTGAATCCTTCCCAGAACAAGGCAAGAGGATTAGCATTCATAACGACGGCGGTGAATGGGTTTTTGTTTGGTTTTTGGCGAAAGCAAACTTAACCCGTTTTACCGCCGTCTTCCTTTTCTTTTCCCGCTAATCCGCGATGAACC
>NZ_RHGZ01000059.1:0-1296 GCF_003789045.1 Marinobacter sp. R17
CATGGGTAACACTTTGAACCGGCAACATGGGTTACACCTCTTCCCCCGCGTGCCACCGGCATGCGGGCTCCAGTCGCGCGGTTTTAAGGTTGATGTGGCCCAGCAGATGGGTGCTGTATCGCACCTCTACTCGGTCATCCTCAACCTCTTTCAGGCCCACGCGGTGCCTGGCTAACAGCTCACTCACGTAGATCAAATGGCCCTGCCACTTGATCTCGCCGTTGTGGCGAACGTTGCGGACCGCTTGGTCCGCGTTGTATTCAATCGGACGCAGCACCGGCGAGTACGCACGCCGGGAGGGTTGGTACACACTGGCCGGTGTTTGCCGGCCCAAGGCCTCATGGCTGCGCTGTTCGTTAAACTCCTGACAGAACGCCTGTAACGCGGCTTGTTGCTGCCTCCAGCTCGACCCTCGCATCCGCTCACCCACCGCTCGGTTCAGTGAGCCGTGCATGCGTTCGTGGCGGGCATTCTGTGTCGGCGTGCTCGGCCGGGTGCGATGCACCCGAATGCCCAGTTCGACCCACCATTTTGACAGTCGCGTCAGGCCGCCCGCCGAGCGGCTGGCAAAGGGCGAGCCGTTATCGGACAAAATCCCTTCCGGCAGACCGTACTCATGGAAGACCCACTCCATAATGGGCTTCGCCTGCGCGTGGTCCGTGGCCGTCACGCCGTGACAGCCCAAGACATAGCGACTGGCGTTGTCGGTCATGGTGAGCGGATAGCACCAGCGTCCACCTGCTGTCCGGTATTGCCCTTTGTAGTCCACGCTCCACAGAGCGTTGTTGCGATCGCCCAGTTCAAACGGTTGCGGGTCAGCCGGATACGGCCGCTTGTAGCGCCGCTTCTTGACCAGACCTGCCGCCTTGAGAATCTCGCCAGCCGTGCTGTCGGCCGGTAACGCCAGCGTCGGCTGTAGCTCGCGCAACCGGTCCAGAACCTTCTTGGGGCCGAAGCTGGGGTGATCCTTCTTGATGGCTACAATCTGCTCGGCCACGTCCTCCGCCACCGCATGCGGGCAATGGTGTGGGGCGCGGGAACGCTCCTGCAGCCCCGCTGCGCCTTCCTCCTGATACCTCCGGATCCACTTGTACGCCGTCTTGCGACTGATGCCGTATCCGCGGGCCAGGTCGCTCACACCATGCTCGCTCCGCAGCCAGTCTGCGATGAACTGCATCTTAAGATCCATTACACAAGTCTCTCTCCAGGGCATGGGCGCATCCTCCTTGCCCATACCGTAACTTGTGTCACCCATGTTCCCGGTTTGAGGTGTTACCTATGTTGCCGGTTTGCACA